>JBAXBM010000373.1:0-1541 GCA_037141995.1 Candidatus Omnitrophota bacterium | reverse complement strand
ACCCTTCGGTCGGGCTTATTTTATGTAAAGATCACAGTAAAGAGGTTGTTGAGATCGCGATGAGCCGGGCGGCTTCTCCTATGCAGGTTTCGTTGTATAAGACAGAGATCATTGATCAACAATTATTAAAGAAGCGCTTGCATGGATTGCCATCACCACTTTAAAACAACTCCCCATCAACCTCATTTCCAACGTCGGGTATTTTGCCTTGAACGTGGTGATCGGAATGGTGATTTTTAATCCCCATTTCTCATGCCTTCAATTTCTTTATATGTTATAATTTTTAAATAATTTAAATTCCGACCTTGGATCGGGGTATTAACGCCATATTGTGAGATGATATCGGGGATATGATCCAGTTTTTATGCTACGACATTCGGGCATAGTGTACGACTCCGTAACAAGCTAACAGGAATATATTATGAAGATAATTCTAGTGACCGGAGCCGCAGGCTTTATAGGATCATGTATCAGTAAATTATTGTTGCGGCAGGGTGTTCAGGTCGTCGGCCTTGATAATATGAACGATTATTATGATGTGCGGTTTAAAGAATATCGCCTGAAAGAACTCAAGGCTTTACCTGATTTTCATTTTCACAAATGCGATATAGAAGATATTTCAGCTCTTAAACGAATTTTTAATAAGTATAGATTTGATGCTGTTATGAATCTTGCCGCGCGCGCAGGTGTTCGTTACAGCATGGAAAATCCTTTTGTTTATATGACAACGAATGCGAACGGGACGCTCAATCTTCTGGAACAGTGTCGGACTCATGATGTCAAAAAGTTTCTTTTAGCATCCACATCGTCGCTTTACGCTGGGCAAGAAATGCCATTCAAAGAAAGTTTGCCGGTTAATACGCCGATTTCACCGTATGCGGCCAGTAAAAAAGGGGCCGAGGTTATGGCATTTACCTATCACTATCTCTACGGCATTGATGTTAGCGTGGTCCGTTATTTTACAGTTTATGGCCCTGCCGGGCGTCCTGATATGGGTGTGTTCCGTTTTATCAAATGGATCGACGAAGGCAAGCCCTTACAGCTTTTTGGAGATGGATCACAGAGCCGCGATTTCACTTATGTGGACGATATCGCCGCAGGGTCAGTGAAGGCATTAAAGAATGTCGGTTACAAGATTATTAATCTTGGCGGCAATGATCCGTATGATATCAATGCCTTGATCGCGCTGATTGAAAAAAATCTTGGAAAGAAAGCCACTTTTCAGCATCATGATTTTCACAAGACCGATATGAAAGCCACCTGGGCCGATATTTCTGAAGCGCAAAAAATACTTAAATGGTCACCCAAGATCAGTCTTGAGCAGGGGATCAAACAAACAGTGGATTGGTATTTGCAAAATAAATCATGGTTAACGAAAATAAACGTTTGAGGAACCCGTCACATTACGCCAACATCCTGGCGAAATGCTGTCGAACCAGTGTATGTGCCATTAACACCGATGCGGTGCACGCGCCCTGAAAATAACATGACCACGCAAAACTTCAAAAAACAACTCCCCATCAACCTCATTTCCAACGTCG
>JBAXBM010000372.1:0-1542 GCA_037141995.1 Candidatus Omnitrophota bacterium | reverse complement strand
CAGACACAGTCTGCGCTCAAGCGGTGACTCTGTCACCGCACTCCGGGGAATGCTTGCGCATTCGCAATAAGCCCATAAATAACTATCAAACTTTGAAATTCCTATACAATGGACTTAACCTGCGCTTGCCGGGTGGCGCTTATGCGAAGACTGCTTTGATCTTGCTTTTTTTTGCCGAACATTTGATTTTACATGATATAATAATATAGTAAAGGCGCATTGTTTCCGTTAACATTTAAATCAATATAGGAGAAAAAAAAATGGGTCAGAAAGAAGACAATCTCAAGAAACTTGCAAAGACCGGCATTCTTGCCAATTTTGTAAAAAGGAATAAAGGCGCATGGGATCACGAGGGCTGGCTCGGACTTCTCGCATCAATCAAAGAAAAAGGCTATTGCCCAATTGATGAAACTCAAATCGGACTTCTCCTTGAACAGAAGAAAGCCGCTTACAAGTCCAAGAAATAAGCTCACTCTTTGCGTTTCAAGCTCGCTTTGATGTCGTTTGCGCAGAGGAAACGCCATTCGCCTGAAGGAAGCGGGCCAAGATTTAGACCGCCGATGGCAATTCGCTTGAGGCGGTTTATTTTTGTACCCGTGCTTGCGACAAGCCGCCGCACTTCCCTTTTCTTGCCTTCGGCCATAGTAAACAGGTAAGAATATCTGTTGATGCATTTTATATCTGCGGCCCTGATGAATTCGCCTTCACTATAAACGCCCTTGCGGATTTTCTCCAAAGACTCATCGTTTATCGGTCTCTCGGTGGAAACCTTATACTTCTTAAGGATACCATATTTCGGATGAGTAAGTTTTGCCGCATAATCACCGTCATTTGTCAGGATTATCAGACCTTCGCTATCTTTATCCAGCCGGCCGGCGGTGAAAAGGCGCACCCCCGGCTCCGGAACTTTAACAAGATCGAGCACCAGCAAGTCCGCATGCGGATCTGCGGCTGTTGAATAATATCCGACGGGCTTGTTGAGCATAATGTAATAGCGTCTCTGGAGCTCCACTTTTTTTGAACCAACCAGAACGGTGTCGCCTTCCAGAATACGTCTCCCCGGTTCATGCACATATGTACCATTGACACGCACCCGTCCGGATTTCACAATTTCGGCGGACTCACGCCTTGACGCCACTCCGGCCTGACTTAAGAACCTGTCAAGCCGCATTGCTTCTGAATCATTTTCGTTTTTGTTTTGATTATCCATGGTTTACACACTAAATTAATTTTTTATAAAAAGATTGCATATATGGAAAAAATCAAGCACAGCTCGGAAAGTTTAGGGATGATTCTTGGCGGCGAAACGGCAGCCGGGTCAATCTCAATTATTTCAACGCCCATCGGCAACATGAAGGACATTACGATGCGGGCGGTTGAGGCGCTTTCCGCAGCGGATATCGTCGCAGCTGAGGATACCAGAAGGACAAACAATCTCCTTTCCGCGCATAATCTGCACAAAAAACTTATCAGCTGCCACATCTATAACGAGCACAAGACAGTTTCCTATCTTGTTGAATTGGCCCTTTCCGGGAAAAAAAT
>JBAXBM010000371.1:0-1555 GCA_037141995.1 Candidatus Omnitrophota bacterium | reverse complement strand
GAAAGAACAATCTTTTAACCGGGAGGGTATGAATAATGCCTGATCCCAAATCGATCCTTGAATATACCCCTGAAACAACAGACCTTGCGGAAAGAACATTACTTGAAGTATGGAGCAGCCTGGGAGACTACAAAAAGCATTTGGTTCTTGTCGGCGGACTTACGCCTAGATATCTGGTTAATCAGTCAAAGGTGGCGGATAATAATAAACATTGCGGAACGATTGATGTTGACCTTGGTATATCTCTGGCAGTCAGAACGCTGAAAACCTATGAAGGGATAGCTGAAGCTTTGAAAAAGCAGGGCTTCATGCCGGGAAAAAATGAAAAAGGGAATGATCAGAAGCATTCCTTTGTGAATGCAATCAATGGGCACAATGTCATTGTCGATTTTCTTACCTTACTGTTCAATACCAGGGGCCGGCTAATTCCAAAATGCGGGCGCTGGAGGACAGTTTAAGCGCAATTCAAACAGAGGGGCTTGGTCTGGCATTCAATTCTCCATTGGAAGTGAACATAAAGGGCGAACTCTTTTCTGGCGGAATAAGAGAGGAAACGGTTAATGTTTGCAGGCCAATCCCGTTTATTGTGCTGAAAGCATTGGCCTGCGAAAAATGAAATAAGCGCAAGGATGCTTATGACCTTATTTATGTGCTGACTAATTACGAAGGCGGAGTTCCGGCGTTGGCATCAGAAATAACCCGGGAAGAAAAAATGGAAAACTCGTTTAAAAATGCAATAGCCTCACTGAAGAAAAATTTTGAAACTCCGGCTCATAATGGTCCAGTAAGATACGCCATGTTTCTTAATGATGATTCTCAGGCAATTCAAGCCTATGCCGCAGTGCAGGAATTTTTGAAGGCATTAAAATAACTTCGGATATTGTAACCTGATTCCGGGAGTTATTACGAAGCTCCTGTAATTTTCCGGCAAGTAGCAGGGCAAGTCGCGAATGAAATAATACGTTTAATATCTATTATCCTAAAAAATCAATTTGGCATCGAGATCCCCGGCAAAATTGCCAGGATGATTTCTCCTGTATTTTCCGGATTTGAGCAGGATGCGCACATCAGAGAGCTCTGTTTCATCGGGTATTATGCCGGAATAAGAAGAATAGTTAAATTATATTGAAGTCATTTTGTCTTGTTTTATTGCCGGAGATGCTGGGTATATTTGCGCCAGGAACGCTTCGTTTTTGGTGTTCAAGGTAATGCTACTGGGGCATGATTTATTGTATATTTGTCTGCTGTCACAAGAAAAAATGCATTGTTGCAAGATTGTAATATAGGTTTGATTTTTAATGAGCTACAGGCAAAGGCTGTCGGCTATCATGATTCACCCGTTTCGCAGTTGGTCAGCCATATCCCCCGTTACAATCGCATAAACAGGAAAGCACCGTGCGCCGATGATTATGGCTCATTTTGCGCATTGCTGGCGCATTTTCGTACCGCCAATATCTTTTCACTCTGCGATGTCCGGTTCAGTGACCGTTCTCGTCTGAACCATTTTGCCGTGACAAATATGGCGGTTAACCTTGTAATGAACTGATTTAAATAT
>JBAXBM010000370.1:0-1569 GCA_037141995.1 Candidatus Omnitrophota bacterium | reverse complement strand
CTCTTTAAAAAAAGCTACATGTCCACTGTGCAGCAGGTCGTAGCAACCGGAAACAAATACACGTTTATTCATGAAGTAAAATTAAAAAAAAAGGGCGCACACACGGCAAAAAGAAAGGCGGACACACGGCAAAAAGAAAGGGCGGACACATTGGTCCGCCCCTACGAATTTTTCACTGAAGGAAACTTGCCTCTTTTCTCTTATTCCTTTTGCCTAATTTTTGTCCTCTGCCTTTCTGCCCTTTGCCTTATCGAGATACCACTGATAATATTTAACTATCCCCTCCTCCAAATTCACTTTATGCTTCCATCCCAAAGAATGCAATCTAGATACATCCGTTACTTTCCGCATGGTGCCATCGGGCTTTGAGGCGTTAAATATCAGCTCCCCCTTAAATCCTACAATTTTCTTAACCAGATGGGCCAGATCACGGATGGAAATTTCGATGCCGGTACCAATGTTGACGAAGGAAGCCTCCGCGGTTTGGGACTGGGTCCAGACTTTCGTCGGGATGACACTACTTCGGTTGTCCAGTTCCATAAGGTACACACACGCGTCGGCCATGTCCTCGCTCCACATGAACTCACGCATCGGGATGCCGGAGCCCCAGATCTCGACAGTGACGAGTGACGGGTGACGGGTGACAGGAGAATCAAAAGACGAAGAAGAAGATCGGGGGATGCTGGACGAAACCCCAATACCCGATAAAGTCTCCTTAATCGCGTCTTCTTTCTGAAGATCTTCTGCAAGGGCAGCAAAGTTTCCGTCTTCCAGAAGCTTCCCTAAATGTACCTTTCTTAATAGCGCGGGAAGGACGTGCGATTTCTCCAAATCAAAATTGTCGTTCGGTCCATAGAGATTGGTAGGCATCACGCTGATGAAATTAGTGCCATACTGGATATTATAGCTTTCGCAAAGCTTGATGCCGGCTATCTTGGCAATGGCATAAGGCTCATTGGTGTGTTCCAGGGGACCGGTCAGCAAGTACTCCTCTTTCATGGGCTGGGGCGCTTCTTTCGGATAAATACAGGTGGACCCCAGGAAGAGAAGCTTCTTGACTCCATTTACATAAGCCTGATGAATTACATTATTCTGAACCATCAGATTCTCATAGATAAATTCACCCCGATAAACGTTGTTGGCCATGATCCCGCCAACTTTGGCTGCGGCAAGAATAACATATTCAGGGTTCTCTAAGGCAAAAAAATCGGACACAGCCTGCTGATTTCTAAGATCCAGCTCAGCAAAAGTCCTTCCAATCAGATTGATATAGCCTTTCGACTGCAAATTTTTCCAGATCGCTGAACCAACCAGACCGTTATGACCGGCAACATATATTTTAGAGTTTTTCTCCATATCCGCAATAAATCAAATAATTAACAACACTTTCTGAAAACAATATCCACAAATGGGACACAAATGGTTTCACAAATAATCACAAATAAAATACTCCACAGATGTCTCGTTACTCCTCAACCCCTTATAGTCTATAGGGCAGTATATTTCTTGTTTTTATTCGAAGTAGTTCAGCGTCTTGAACCCACCCTCTTTCAGATACGCATCTCGTTT
>JBAXBM010000369.1:0-1572 GCA_037141995.1 Candidatus Omnitrophota bacterium | reverse complement strand
GATCCTTCATGGCCACAACAACACGCACAATCCCGGCGGACAATAACGCATCAACACAAGGCGGCGTACGGCCCTGATGCGCACAGGGTTCAAGCGTGACATAGGCTGTTGCGCCGGCCGCCTTGCCGGCCGCTTTCTTCAGGGCATCAATTTCAGCATGGTCGCCCCCGCAACAATGATGCCACCCCTCCGCCACGATACGATGATCCCTGACAATAAGACACCCGACCATCGGGTTAGGTGCCGTACGGCCCGCGCCTCGCCTGGCGAGGGTAAGCGCCCGTCGCATGTACCGCTCATCCTGGATCATGCCTGCCTCCCGGCACGTTTTTTTAATTTCTCCACCCAATGATAAGGCACGCGTGACTTTCCGATATAGGTGCTTGTCTTGGAAGCCCCGTGGGCATCAGACCCCCCGGTTACCACCAGGTCATGCTTGGCCGCTATATCCAAATAACGGTTCACGGTATCCATAAAACAATTGGGATAATACGCCTCCAGGCCGCCAAGCCCGGCCTCCACCATGGCAGGAATAAGTTCATCCCTTTGCGTCAAAACCGGATGCGCCATGACCGCCACCCCGCCGGAATCACGGATTAATTTTATCGCCTCAAAAGGCGTTTGTTTAAATTTTGGAAAATAGGCACACGCTCCCTCGGAAAGGTATTGCCTGAACGCATGATCGAGGGACCGCACATACCCCCGTTCCAGCATGAGTTTTGCCAGATGAAGCCGTCCCACTGAATCTGAATGGGTCATCCCGGCAACATCTTTAAGGCAGATATCCAGCATGCCCAATTCATTCAAACGGGCAATCATTTTCTGCATCCGTGCAACACGCGCCGCCTGCATTTCTGTCAACCGAAGAACCAACGGCCCGGCATGAATATCAAAACAATATCCCAGGATATGGATATCCTTGCCTTTAAATTCCGATGACAGCTCTACCGCCGTGATCACCTCCAGTCCCTGCGGCAATGCCTCCGCAAGAGTATCGGCAAGCCCATCCACGGTATCATGATCGGCAATCGCGATACAGGCCAAGCCCGCGCGGACAGCTTCACCCACCACCTCCGCCGGAGATGCGGTGCTGTCAGAAAAGAATGTATGGATATGTAAATCTGCGAAACGATCCATCATGTGGCAGGGCCGGAAGGGACAATCTCTTTCTTGTGCACCTTGTCAAGAATACCATTAACAAATTTCCCGGAATCATGGTCGCCGTATTTTTTAGCTAGGTCAACCGCTTCGTTGATGGCAACTTTAGGGGGAATCCCAAGTGTGAATTTCAATTCATAAAGACCCATGCGCAACACATTGCGGTCAATGACCGCCATGCGGTTCAGCTGCCAATTGGTGGCGTATTCACTCAACTTCTCGTCAATCTCCTGGAGGTGCGCATGAATCCCGTCAACAAGCCTGACGGCAAAATCACGCACATCTTCCGGATGCTCGGTTTCCTGCAGCCACAAAAAAGCCGCCGCATTGTCAGGCAGGCGTCCTGTCATTTCCATCTGATAAAGAATTTTAAGGGCACATTCCCTGGCCACACTTCGTTTACGCATCACAGCC
>JBAXBM010000368.1:0-1582 GCA_037141995.1 Candidatus Omnitrophota bacterium | reverse complement strand
CAGAATCGTATTATCCAGGATAGCAACATTATTAAACGCCCCCAAGGCAAGAATCGCGGTTCCATCAATTTTCTCCAAACTATTGTTTCGAATAACCCCGACACCCATAATCCCCCGGGTGCCTTTCACCGCGTAAAGCGTATTGCGTTCCACCAGCGCGTTCATGGTCTGCAAGGCCGCGCTGTTACCGCCCATCGGCGACCCAATACTCTTCAGATCATTGTTCCTGATGATATCCTTTCCCTGCGTCTGTATCCCGTTACCAAAGAACTTCTGAATTTTAAATCCATCAATGACGGTTGAGCAGTTGGCATTAGGATAAAATCCCGTGCTCAATACTGAAATTTCAATTTTTTGCTGATTAACGTCCGTATCCTTACCTAAAGGCCATAAATAAACCTTGCGGGAGCCATCCGCTTCAGCTGTTTCATTAAAATAAAACTCACCCGGAGCATCCAGGGCCGAGAACAAATTATTCACAATTGAATATTTATTATCCCGGTCCCGGTAAATACGGCTCTCGCTATCCCATTCGAAATCAATCCAGTAAAGCGACGGCGTATAATTAAGCACCTTTAAATACTTGACCACATTGTTGCCCTCCCAAAAAACAACATAACTGCCGATTAATTTTTCCCCGCCCATTGCTTCCAGACGCGGGTCAATGATGGACGTGTAATTAGGATTCTGATCAAGGTTACTGATAACATTTTGCTGGGGGATCGTGAAATAATGAACAATGTCATCAATGACGGCAGGATCCGGCAAGTTGGGACTCTGCGCGATAAACAACGGTTCATCATTTTGAAACATCGCCACCGAAAGTGGTTTCAGCGTTTTTGTCCGGCTGTCTGCCAACGCATACCATATCCGGGCGTAATGCGGATTCCCGCCGCATTCTTCCGCCGACTGACACCGTTGCCAGCCTGTGATCGGGATCGTTCCATCCAAAACCGCCTTTCCCGTCCCGTAATCACTTTGTCCCAGATACGTCACGGGACCCTGCCCCTCGGCATCCTTGACACATGATGTGTACACCGGCTTGACCTGCCCCCGATAAACAACCCCGCCTTTGAATTTTATAATGTCGCCGGGAACAAGCGTTTTACTGCCGTATTGAAGAAACATCGCAGGTCCGCCTTGCGCGGCCGGATCGCCCGGGGCATGCTGCCACGCCAAAGCTGCGCTCTGGCCATTATTGGCATCGTTCCCATGGTCAAAATCCACATAATACGTTTGCGGGCCTGTGGCAAAGGATGCTGTGACAGAAATATCCGTGTCAAGCGCCACCGTACACGTCGGGGCATTTCCCGCGCAGGTCCCTCCCCATCCGGAAAATTGTGAACCGGAACCGGCTGCTGCCGTTAATGTCACGGATGACCCGGGATCAAAAGCCGCCGTGCAACCAGCCTGACAGGAAATCCCGGCCGGTGAGGATGTAACCGTTCCCGCGCCGCTGCCGGCAAAGACAACGGCCAAAGCGCGGCTGCTGGATGCAGAGCGCATTTGAGCCAGCTGCAGGATCTCATCCGCATTCAATGCCCGGTTGTAGATGCGGACATCATCAATGGCACCATTGAGA
>JBAXBM010000367.1:0-1585 GCA_037141995.1 Candidatus Omnitrophota bacterium | reverse complement strand
CCGATGATTATAATCAGGCAGGCTGTTCTGATTGATTTCGATTGCCTTCAACAACAACTCTTTTGCTTTAACTAAATCTTTCTTTTGGGAGTACCAGGATCCCAGCTGAGAAAGCGCCTTTGCTGTCTCATAGCTATACCCACCAAGTTGAGCGATCTGTAATGCCTTATCGAAATGTTTATACGCCAGCTCTGCATCACCCATAATCTGAATAATCCAGCCCATATTGATATACGCATTGGCAAGGTTCTTTAGGTCATTCGATTTCTTACATAAGTCCGCGTATTTGAAATACGCATCCAGTGCCTTTTCCCTCTTACCCAAGCGATCGTAGATATTCCCCATCCTCTTATATAAATCCCGATTCTCCGGATCGATCTTTTTAATCTGCTCGCATAGTTGCAAGGACCCGGAAAAGTCCCCTTTTGTAAAGAGATCCCATGATCGTGACAAAAGCCGGTGCGCCTCAGGATTTTCATCTGGCCGCCTCGTCAACTCAACTTCTTCCGCTTTGGATAAACCCACTTTTGTGAGATCGAGTATGCGCTCTGCTATTTCTTTAGCGCTGCCGGCACCTTCTTTTACCGTAAACTCTTTAAGGGAAATGATTTTATCTGAAGCCGGATCAAGAACTTTAACAATCAAACGAATCTGGCCATCGTTTTTCTCGACCTCGGAATGCACGGCCCGCCGCACTCTGGCCTTTGTAAAGTTAGCCCCAGATGCCTGCTGGGCAACCACAAGATTCGCCGATGATATCTTTTTAAGTTCGTTCAGCACATCAAAAGTCAAAGACATATCCTTCTTTTGAGTTGATGGAACAATGAAATCATCAATAACAATAGCCGGCGGTTCTGGAGGGCGATTGTAATTGAAGGCAGCAAGACTGATCCCCACTGCCAATAAAAAGACGGCAACTATCACCAGGATTACTTTCTTGAGATTCGACGACTTGCACGAGGGAATTGATGGGGTCTCAGAAGAAACGCCAAACACAATAGATGGATCACCATAAAGAACATACGATGCCCAAACCAAGGAAGACCACCCATACTGTCGAATCAATTCGAGCCGTGTTAGCCGTAAAGCTTCACCTACCGTCGTTCCTGAAAAAACCGAACGATAAAATAATTGCGCAGCCGTTACGCTCTCTCGATCAGGAATTTTCCATAAACAACCGACATAATGCCTGACACCAGATGTCAAAAAGGCATTAGCGATCCCGAAAATGCCCCGGCTCATATCATCTGAATTATCATGCGCTGACTGGCAGGCATTACAAAAAATCAGCGCTGGAAGCGGTGCAGTAACTCCTAATTTGATAATGTCATTAACTGAGAAGCATCCGTCAGCTAGACGAAGACCGGAAATATCATGAGATTGCCCATGATCCGCATGCCCTGCGTAATGAAGAACATCATAATCGCGAATATGCTTCTTAACGAAGTCGAGCGTAATGTTGGCTGTCTTGGTCGTGACTACAACTTGCCCGTTCTTATCCAATTCGGCTCTAATGACCTTTGCTTCTTTCTGAGCACCTGATAAATCTCCGCAAGGATCTGCCAGGACGAGCATCTTGGGCGGC
>JBAXBM010000366.1:0-1619 GCA_037141995.1 Candidatus Omnitrophota bacterium | reverse complement strand
GCGCATGGAGGTTTCCACGTGGAACAATTCCGTACCAACAATTTTTGTGATAACAGGCTGCTTAAAGCCCATACTTTTCAGACTGTCGCGTATACCTATAAACTTTTCCTCCAGCTCTTTCTGCTCCTTAACAACTGCTGAAAATGTTGGATTAATTACATTCATTTTATCGATTCGCTTATTCAAATCTTCTTGTTTCTGGCTAAAATCATTTAATGAATTTCTTATCTGCCGAAGCTCTTCAAGGTCCACATTTTGTCCGTCGCCTCCGCCCGTTTGGCCCAGCATGCTTTTCATTTTCTTTGCAAGGTCTTTTAAACTTTTTGCCGCTTTTGACCGTTTTTCTGCTGGTTTGCTTCCCGAATCTTTCTTAGCCAGATCATCAGCCGCGTCCCTGACATCATCTCTCTCTTTCTTCATGTCTTCAAGACCCATCGGCTTTTTTAACTCCTTATCCTCAGCAAGTTTCTTTTCAAACTCCTGCTCCCATTTCTTAAACTCATCCTTAAAATTACCAGCAGAATCTTCCTGCTTTGTCTGATCTTTCTGTAAGCTGTCGGCCATATTATTTAGCTTATCGGCCTGTTGTAAAAGATCTTTTTCCATTCCATATTTCTTAAACAATTCAAGGCTCATTTCCATCTGCTCTTTTAGCTTCTCAAGATTTAACTCCATTTTTTCGGTCAGATCTTCAGCCTTCTGAGCATTGAATTCTTTAGCCATCTCTTCAAATTGCTTCAATAATTCTTTCATTTCATCATCCAATAAACCTTCCATTAAATCTTTTATCTGTTTGGCTTTTTCAGTTAATTCTTCATTATATTTCAACAACTTTTCATTTTCAGTAAATTCTTTATTTGTTTTTGAAACATTATTTAAAAAGTCAACAACTTGCTTTTTAAGCAGATTTAATTCTTTTACTTTTTCTTGAATTTCCCAGGGTTTTAAATCTCCAACAAGTTGATCCATCTTGAACTCACTGATCTTCTTTTCCATCTGATCGATGGCATTCATTCCACTGGAAAGTTTTGAGTTTATACTGTCAGCCAACTGATTATTAATATTTTCCAACTCCTTTTTAGTAACCGTTCGTAACGATAATTTCCTGCTATCAGTATATTTTGGCCCCCCTATCCTATCATTATCATATATCCTGAAGAAGTAAAAAACACTGGTACTGTCAGGAACAAGAGTATAATAAAATTGCTCATAAATACCCTTTGCTTTAATTGGGATTTCTTTTATTGTTTCCCGACCATCCCTGCTTTCAATGATTTCAAGCTTGCTAAAACCATAATCATCCTGAATAACTCCTTGAACATAAACATCATCTGAAGTTGTTGAATCCCGACTGTCGGAAATATCTACGGTCGGATATAAATCTTTTACAATTGATATTTTATAATCATAATTTGTTAATAAACCATTATTATTTTTACAAATTAATTCATAATCTAAATTATTTGAAATTGTTTTTTGATAATTCCAAGAATTTCCTTTACCCACTAATTTTTTAGAACCCGAATCATCAGCTAATAACAATTGATCGGTATTAACAGTCCTTATTGTCCAGATAATATTGGAACCTGCCGGAACCTCGGCATTACCCTCACCCTCGA
>JBAXBM010000365.1:0-1621 GCA_037141995.1 Candidatus Omnitrophota bacterium | reverse complement strand
GTCCATGGACTTCCCGTCCATGCCCACGCCCGTGATCTTGCCGTCAGGGTCGACCGCCACCGAAGTGACGCCCTTGGGGAGGGTGAGGCCGAACTGGGTCTGGCCCTTGTTGTTGTAGATCTGGATGGGCAGGCCCGATGAATTGACGACCTGGTTCGTCTTGCCGTCGAACTTGAAGCTGCCGTCGCGCGTGTAGCCCACGTCACCCGCGCCGGGACCGGTCTTCACTGCGAAGAACCCGTCACCCTGGACGGCAAAGTTGTTGGGGTCGTTGGTCTGCTGCATCTGCCCCGAGGTGAACAGCTTCTGGGTGGAGACCACCTTGACGCCCATGCCGATCTGGGTGCCGGACGTGCCCGTCGCGTTGGGGTCCTGCATGTGGGCGTACAGGAGATCCTGGAAGTCGACCCGCGACTTCTTGTAGCCCACCGACTGCACGTTGGCCAGGTTGTTGGAGATGTTGTCGATGTTCACGACTTCGCCCTTCATTTCCAGCCTTTGTGAAGTGGTCAGTGCTTTTGGAACAACAATCCAGAGAATGATGTAAATGAGCGCACTGCTGCCGACCGGGAGGAAGAATGCCAGGACGAACAGAATCCTGATAATCACCGGATCCATACTAAAATAGGCGCCTAATCCGCTGCAGACTCCACCCAAAACCTTGTCTTCTGGGTCGCGATAGAGTCTTCTGCCTTTCATCCTATAGTATTTCTTCTCAGAAGTCTTTTCTTTTTGCTGAGCTTCCTCTTCCTCCTCATTGGAGATTGCCTCGGGGGTACCCATGATGGCAATGACTTCTTCGACATGTGTAAGATTTACTACCTCATCACCGTCTTTCAGTTTACCGGTAAAGAGTTCTGCGATACGGGCTTCAATATCCTCAACAATTTCCTTAGCATCCTTATCGCTGCCAAATCGACTGTTGATTTTATTCAGATACTCATTGAGTTTTTCAAAAGCGTCATCGTCAATGTGGAAGACGGATCCGCTCAGATTGATTGTAAGTGTCTTTTTCATTTTAATCTTGTTTATTCAGGTTATTATTTTTTCAGTTTTTGAATAGCTTCTACCAGTTCTGACCAGGAAATTTCCAATTCTTCCAGGAATTTCTGACCGGTAAGTGTCAGTTCATAATATTTGCGTGGCGGACCCTGTAATGACTCTTCCCAGCGGTATGACAGGTATTCGTCATTTTTCAACCGGGTGAGCAAAGGATAGAGCGTCCCTTCCACGACAATCATCTGAGCCGTTTTCAGCTAGCCTATGATGTCTGAAGCATACAAAGGCTTTTTGGAAAGAATCAGAAGTATGCAATACTCCAGGATGCCTTTCCTCATTTGTGCTTTGGAGTTGTCGATGTTCATTTTTGCTTCAATTAGTAAATTTAAAAAACTTTGTTGACTACTTTTTGTACTATTAGTATCTCTAAGGTACCTTTCATTACACTGAAGTAGGTGATGCAAATATATATATAAAATATGGTACTATGCAACACATAGTACCATATAATTATTAATATTATAAAAATATTTTATATTAACTTAATAATTAGCATGATAGAGGTAATAAAAAAAGTCCGACTCTTTGCAGAATCGGACTTTTATAGATGAATTTTCCCGGT
>JBAXBM010000364.1:0-1622 GCA_037141995.1 Candidatus Omnitrophota bacterium | reverse complement strand
TACAGTAAACACGTAACAGTCATCGGGTACTTCGGCCTTACATCAAGAATAACCTGACAATGTATCGAATTAAAATATTACTTCAAAAACATTTAGAAACACTTAACATTCCTGCTGCTCCTTCTCAATGTTGAGTACAAAGTGCCCCTGAAAAAAACTTATAAAATCCGAAAAACTGAAGCTTACTCCATATCCCTCCGGATAGAATTTTCACAACAGCGTTGTTCCTCCTGTTATCGTAAAGCGATGTCATAACTTTTATCAGGAGATGCGACGAGATGTCCAGCTACATCATTCACATGCTTCGCAACCGCTCCATAAACTTGTAAACCCTCATCCATCTTTTAATCCTCCCCCTGTCGTAAATTCCTCATCAATTTCGAACAGATCAGGCGTCGAGCGATGGACGCCAATACCGTACTCCATGAGCAGCATTACGAGCTGTTCCCCGTTCATGAGCGCAATAGGCGTTTTGTCTGCCTGTATTGCTTCCTTGACGGCACCGGGGCTGAAATCACTGGTAGTAATTATCAGGCCCTGTTCGTGCGCTCCCAGACTCCCCCGCACCTGCTGAACGACAGGCGCCTGAACATTGTTCTTGAGCTTCCACTTCTTGACCTGCACCGCCATCTTGATGCGAACAACATTGCCTACAACCAGTGCCCCCCGAACATCAATGCCGCCGTCGCCGCTAAGCTTTGTGACCTCTACCATCTCGAAACCCATCTCCGCCAACAATTGTGAAATCAACACTTCAAACTCACTGGGCTTTATGGCCAGCAAACGCTCTCGCAGGGCTTTTCGAACCTGATGGTTGTGCTGCTCGATCTGGAATGCCAGACCACGACCCATCCATTGATTCAGTCCGACATAGCCACGACCGTGCCGAACAAAACGCGGGTATTTTCCTTGCTTCTGTTGGCGCTTGATCTCGGTGATCACCTGGGCGTACATAGTAGCCTCGGGTGTTTTTCCTTCCGTAACCAGCCAGCCTTTTTCAAGTGCCCTTTCAGTGATCATTTTGTAGTGCATCGGCTTTTTTCCGCCGAACTCTTCAAGTACCTTCTGGGCGCAATCGGTAAACGAGAGTCCTGCTGTCGGGACAGGTGTTTTTGGAGTCGCCTCGACATGCTTCAGAACGACTTTCTTCGAGGAATGTGGTTCCGCGACAGAATCACGGAGGCCAAAAGTCTGAGGTGCAATCTTCACGAATGCTGATCTATCACCATTCTTTTTAATCTCCGAGTAGAGGCTGGCACTCACGGTTGCTTCCGGAGTCTTGCCATCAGATACCCAGAGCCCCACATCAATGATCCTCTCTGCGATATCTTTGGCATGCAATGGAGTTTGGGCTTTTTTCAGCACCTCTGTAGCGGCAGCTTTCACTGTCATAACATTTTTACTCCCTGATCTTTGTTTTGATATCTTCGCAATCAGTACACCACAGCATTTCAGACTGTCTATGGCCAAGCGCCTCTTTTCGTTCTTTCCAGTCCGGGATCACGCGATCGAGTATCCGCCAGAACTCCTGCGTATGATTATGCTCATGAAGATGAACAAGCTCATGCGCAATAACATAATCCACCAGAAATACCGGTAATTGGAGGAGCCGCCAGTTGAAG
>JBAXBM010000363.1:0-1625 GCA_037141995.1 Candidatus Omnitrophota bacterium | reverse complement strand
CGGTGTTTTACGATGTCACAGCGATACTGGTAAGCGGGGGGATCGTTGTTTCAGGCAGGGTTGAGATGACAATTGGCTGCCAATGCGTAAGATGTCTTAAGGAATATGAGCAGAAAATATCCTGCGAGAATGTATGTCATTTTTATGAAACTGGATCTAAATCTGAATTTGACTTGACTCCTGAGCTACGAGAAGATATTATAATATCTTTGCCGCAGAATTTTATTTGCAGTGCTGAATGCAGGGGATTGTGTCAGATTTGCGGTGAGAACAGGAATATAACTGATTGCGGATGCAATGATTCCGGGTTTGAAAGCAGTTGCTGGAATGAGCTTGACAAGCTTAGTTTTGCCGCCAGGAACAGGAAGAAAACAAAGGCAGCTGCCGCGCCGAAAGATAAAAAACGGGTGCGGCAGTGATAGTTTTCCGAGGCGGTTTTCCCGCTTTCAGGGCAATATCGGATTTCGAAACAATATATATTGAAATGTAAAACTAAAGACACTAGGAGAGACTTAAAATGGGTGTTCCAAAACGTAAGATGTCGAAGATGAAGAGACGCCGCCGCGTCTCTGCAAATCACTATAAAGGGGTGCAGGCCACGACTTGCACCGTATGCGGAAAGGCTGTGAAAACTCACAGAGTTTGCCCTTCCTGCGGGATGTACAAAGGAAAGCAGATAATAACGGTTTCTGAATAATGAGAATCGCGGTTGATGCAATGGGCGGAGATCACGCCCCCGAAGTGGTGATTCAGGGAACGGCTGAAGCACTTGAACAGTATCCTTATATGGATATTGTTCTTGTCGGCCATCTCGATATAATCACGCCCATGCTGAAAAAACACCGGATATATAATCATCCGCGCCTGAAGCTTGTCCATGCTGAACAGACGGTGGCGATGAACGAGCCATCTACTGCGGCAATCAGGAGCAAGAAGAATTCATCGATAACCGTATGTGCGGATCTTGTGCATCGGGGGGAGGCGGACGCTGTTGTGAGCGCCGGACATACCGGAGCGGCGGTAGCGGCAACCAACTACAAGATGAAACTGCTCGCAGGTGTTGACAGGGCCGGAATTGCGACTATCATGCCCTCGACAAAAGGGCATTTCATTCTGATTGACGCGGGTGCTAATATTGACTGCAAACCCATACACCTTGCGCAGTTCGCAATAATGGGCGAGATGTTTGCAAAGTGCTCATTGAATATTGAGAAGCCGAGAGTCGGGATCCTGAGCGTCGGAGAAGAAGACGTGAAAGGGAACGACCTTACAAAGGAGACATTCAAAATACTCTCGAACATGCCGATTAATTTCATAGGGAATGTCGAGGGTAAGCTGCTTTATGAGAAGGTGGCCGATGTTGTGGTATGCGACGGTTTTGTAGGGAATCTTGTCATCAAGTCCAGCGAAAGCCTTGCTAAGGCGCTGATGACTTGGCTGAGGCAGGCCTTTACCAAAAACCCGTTTCGCCAGGCTGGTGCAATGCTTGCGAAGAACGCATTCAAGGAACTCAAGGAAATTTGTGATTACGAGGAATATGGCGGCGCCCCGCTGCTCGGAGTCAACGGCATATGCATAATAGGGCACGGAAGCTCGTCGCCTAAAGCAGTTAAGAATGCGATAAG
>JBAXBM010000362.1:0-1626 GCA_037141995.1 Candidatus Omnitrophota bacterium | reverse complement strand
CGATAGTTTGCCAAGGATCACCAAAGTGCGCCGGCTTGTTGAAGCCGCCGATGCGCGGGGCCGGGTCATGGTCCTTGAGGCGAAGCTTGTGCGCGTATTACTTGATGACGAACATCGTGCCGGCGTTGATTGGGCGGGGACGGTGGAAGATTATCAGCGGATGCGCCTTCCGGCGGGTTATGATTTTCTTGTTAACGGCAGTAATGGCCGGGCCTTGAGTGTCGGGATGATTGCCGCGGATGATTTTTCAACACTGATCGAGGCGCTTGATACCGTGGGGATTGTTCAGGAATATCCGTTGTCTACGGTTACGGTCTCCGGGGATGACCAGGCATCCGTTGTCCTGAGGCTGGATGACCCGCGCCTGGCGCTCTCTGCTGAAACAACGGATGATGCGGGTAAGGGGAATGCGCCCCGCCTGCTGGAAGGGACGGCCATGGAATTTAAAGTGAGGCCTTCTTTTGATGTGACCGGGGATGTTGTGACCGCATTTACGTTGAGCCGGTCGAATGCTTCAGGGAAGACCGTGATTTCACCGGAACGGTTGTATACGTTAAGCGCGCGTGAGGGGTATACAGCGGTGATCGGCGGCATTATGATTACGGAGCAGATCTCGGCGGCGCATAAGATCCCGCTTCTGGGTGATTTGCCGCTTGTCGGGTTCGCGTTCAGGTTTGACGGCAGTGTGCGCCGGGAGGAATTTGCTCTTTTCCTGACAGTCCGCAGTGTTTCTTTATCACAGACATTTTCTGATGAAGGCGCAGTCCTTCCCGGGAGCGGGGGATGAGGCTGGTTCATTTTATTGTAATATTTTGCCTGATGGTTTTTTTTGCGGGATGTGCGCCGGGGCCGCGCCTCGGTTCTTCGGCAAAGAGGGTATCCCTTGAGGATTTGTGCGGGAAATATGCCATAGATTGCGCCTGGGATGGTGTGGTGCAGACAGTGACCATGCATTACCGGGGGCAGAAGATACGGGCGCTTCTTGGCAGTAATATTGTTATTGTCGGAGGGGTAACGGTCACGTTGAGCGCGCCGCTGGAACGGTCCCAGGGCATGGTGTTTGTTCCGGAAGATTTTGAGAGGCTTGTGCTTCTATCTGAAAAAGTTTTTGTGCCGGGAGTTCCGGCGGCCGGGCATCTTGCTGTCCGTATTGTGATTGATGCCGGGCATGGGGGGAAAGATGCCGGGGCCACGGGGTTATATGATATCAGGGAGAAAGATATTGATCTTGACCTGGCCCGGCGCGTCGCGGCGAATTTCAGGAATGCCGGGGTAGATGTGATTCTCACGCGGGACAAGGATGAGTTTATTTCACTGGATGGCCGCACCGAGGTGACAACCCGCCCGGATGTTGATTTTTTCCTGAGTATTCATGCCAATGCTAACAGGGATCATCACGCGCGCGGGCTTGAGGTGTATTACAGCGGGCTATTGGGCAAGGACGACAGTCATGATCCGCGCCGTTACAGTAATGAAAAGAAGATATGCGCCCTGTTTAATATGCGCAGGGATTCCGATATCTTGAACCGGACAGTTCTCGGCATGCTTTATGCCAATAAAATGGAGATGTCTTCGGTTATGGCAGATGCGGTGGCGCGGGGGATGGCGGCGAATCTTGGGCAGAAG
>JBAXBM010000361.1:0-1667 GCA_037141995.1 Candidatus Omnitrophota bacterium | reverse complement strand
TGTCTAAAAAACGAGCTGCGCCCCTACCCTTAGAAACGCTAAAGACATACCCTGCATCGGAAATTTCTTCTCCTGCCCAAATGGATCTCGTATTTAAAGACGCCCTTAAAGATTCATTGTCAGGAGACACCCTCTTATTTGCCCGAGATATTGAATCTAGTTTTAAATCAACCATTGCCCTATCGCTAGTGTGACCGACCTGAGCAAGATCAACTTCCAACGCGTATGACTTAGTCGGTAACACCAATCTTTTCTGAAACATGACCCTATCGGAAGATTCATGAAAAACATTTCCAATCCTATTAAGCCCGGCCCCACCAGCAAAATATTTGCGTGGTATCGTTTGCTGCGAATTTTGATCGTATTCTTCCTTAATGTAGTTAAATACGCCTATCTTAAATGCTTCCAAATACTGTTTATAAATTTCCTGATTGGCAGTTTTATCCTCAAAATCCACACCACCGGTCTTCTTTTGATCAACATACACCGAATTCAGCAAACCATTTTTTACTTTTCTTTTGAACCAAGTTGCCAAAATCAACGAACTATAAATTTGCCGCAATTGCTTAAAATTCTCTCCCTCATTAACCTCCTTTTCCAAAATGGGGATAACAATTTTTCGAATAATATCAGCTCCCAACTTATTGATCTCTTTTGAATTTATATGTGAACGCTGGTCGGCTGTCCCTTGAGCTAACGCAAGATAATCCTCATCAAGCATCACTTTAAAACGAGCTTCAATGATATAAGCTGTTCCCGAAGACAAATTTTCAAAAACATCAGCTTTCTCTGGCAAAATCCATACCTTATTAAAAGTATCAACAGGAACATCCGTTGTGCCGAACCGCTTTTGTGCTTCAACATAAACCTTAGCCCAAAACTCTTTTCCGATCTTCCCCTCAGGATAAATAACAGAAGATGTAATTTGTTTTAAGATATAATCCTGTGCCAGCAGATCTCTTCCCATTTCAGTCTGGCCAAATGCATCCGCAACCACGCGGTCTTTTTCATATGGCGAAAGGTTGACCCAGAGATCATTTTCAGGAATGGTGAGCGAGGCAAGAAAATATTTTACCAACTTATTAGACTGTTCTTTGACTTGATCCTCTGAACCGGTTGAATCCCCTTTATCAAGGATAAAATCAAATCGAAAGGGATTCTCCGGATGAATTCTGATGCCTTTAAGAAGCGGTGGGGTAAAGATCGAACTTAAACCAATTCTTGTGCCTGGTTCAGGTAACGTTGCCATCCATGCGCCATGAGCATGCCCCGTGAAAGGGCTCTCAACCAAAAGAAAGACTAAAATAATAGATATAATCTTTCGAATAGAGTGAAGATGTCTCATGGCTTTACTCCTATTAATTAAATCTTCCTGAATTCTTCCACCAAGATGAATGCGCTATAGAGATTAGAATATATATTAAAAATATACGATCAATACATCAAAGTCAATAGCCGAGCTAAAAAAATCATAAAAAAATCACTCATACAACTTAACTATTTGAAATTAAACAGCTTAAATAGCGTAAACAAAATAATTAAAGCCACTTAAAAGTAGAATTTCCTGGGCATTAAACTTGATTTTATCCGGCCCGGGAAGCCCATTGAGCATGGTGCGTATTTTCTTAATTCATTACCAGGCCTGATGACAATTCGTTACCAGTGCT
>JBAXBM010000360.1:0-1678 GCA_037141995.1 Candidatus Omnitrophota bacterium | reverse complement strand
GGGTGGAAAAAACCTTATGCCCCGTAATCGCCGCGCGGACAGCCTCAACCGCAGTCTTTTCATCCCTGATCTCGCCGATCAGGATAATGTCAGGGTCATGCCGCAGGAATGCTCTGGCCAGATGATCGAAATCATGCCCCTTGCGGATATCAACAGGCACCTGGGTCACGAGAGGAATTTTTATCTCCACAGGGTCTTCCGCAGCAACCACTTTCATCCCGATATCTTTCACATGATTAAGCAGCGCGTAAAGGCTGGTGGTCTTCCCGCATCCCGTCGGCCCTGTTAACAAAACAATCCCGTCAGGGCTCTTCACCGCACGATCAATAATGTCGCAATGTTCCGGCGCATACCCAAGGCTTCCCAGCGCCACAGCGGAACGCGTCTTATCCATAAGCCTCAGCACAAGTGAGGAACCGTTAACTGACGGCATATGTGAAAGCCTGACATCTATTTTTCTTCCGCCGCAAACATGGTCAAAGCGCGCATCATGGAGCTTCAAGAAATCTCCCGCGCTGATATCGGCACGGTTAAAAAATATATTCACCACCCTGGCATGCTCCTCACGCGCAAAAGAGCGGTGAAACCGTAAAACCCCGTCCAGGCGGAACCGCACATTCACCGTAGCCCCGGAAGGCTCAATATGAATATCAGTCGCGCCCAGCATGACAGCTTCTTCGAGAAGCGCCCCGGCAGTATCCCCCGCGGAAGGTTCCCATTTCTGAAAGGACTCTTTCCGCCCGTTCATAAATGCCGCGATACCACTGGCGATGGCGCCGCTTTCCCCGATAAAAAAACGCGCCTCTACCCCGAATATGGCCGTCACATGATCCGTCGCGCGCGTATTGTATGGATCCGACAAAATAAAAATTATCCCCTGCTCATCCGCCTGCGGCAAGACCGCGTGCGCGCGCAAAAAATCCTCTCCAAGCTGACGCGCCGCCGCATGATCCACGCAGGCTTCCCCCGCAAAGACAGGCCAGCCTGACTGCTCCCCGAGCGCCGCTGCCAGATCTTTTTCGCACAGGAATTCATACTGCCGCAGGATATGCCCCAGGCGTTCACGTTCAGGCAAACAGGCCTGAACCGACAGCCCCAGCGACACTTCTCCCGGTGAAACCGCCCCGCGTCTTACCAGCAATGCCCCCAACCGTTCACTTTTCATCCAGCCCGCCCTTTTGTCATTCCATCCCCGCAAAGCTTTCTTTCCCGCCGTCGGCAATAACAATTCCTTTTTCCGTCACAGACTTGAGCGTCTTCCCGCCCCAGGTTTCACCTTCTATCCAGCGCCGGCGAACTCCGTCGATATCAACCATGGCCTCTTTACGGCCGCCCGCAATAAATACATACCGGACATGCACCACCATCCCGCCGCCAGGCTGTTCCTGGATTTTTCCGGTTTCTCCGCCTCCGCTAAAAGCAGATAACGCCAGCACCGCTTTCTTTTTCTCAAGCTCCAGCTTCAACCGTTCAACATCCAATTGCAGCAGCTGAAGCCCTTCTTCTTTAGCCCGTTCCATCTCTACGCGCTCACGCATCCTTTCGAGCAAAGGAGTCGCCACGGCAACAGCCGTTTCCTCCGCCCTTGCCCCTGCCACACCCGTGACAACAAGCAGGATCATCCCTATCAGTTTTTTCATCATGCCCCTCCTAACGTCCCGCCACAAGAAACTCACCC
>JBAXBM010000359.1:0-1679 GCA_037141995.1 Candidatus Omnitrophota bacterium | reverse complement strand
CTGGCTTGCGGGGTAGTCCGGCAGTTACGATAACAACATCGGAACCTTTGATATCTTCGTAGCTGTTAGTACCTTTCAGGTTTACATCGTAACGATCAACCGGGCCAACTTCAGCGATGTCAAGCATCTTGCCTTGGGGAAGACCTTCAACAATGTCAAAAAGGACAACATCACCAAGTTCACGTAATGCACAAAGCTGAGCGAGAACTCCGCCGATCTGTCCGCCACCGATAAGAGAAATCTTTTTACGAGCCATACTTTTACCTCCTTTTTTGTTTTTGTTTAAAATAAGGCGGAAGTTGAATCTCCAGCCCGTGCTAAGAACTGCGTACTACATATTTTCAATCAAAGCATCTGCAAAACCTGAGCATGAGAGCAATGTAGCACCCTGCATCATTCTTTCAAAGTCATATGTTACCCGTTTCTGACCAATAGTTTTATCAAGCGTTTTAACGATAATATCTGCCGCTTCCTGCCAACCAAGATATTCCAGCATCATAACACCCGAAAGAATAACAGAACCAGGATTAACTTTGTCCAGATTTGCATATTTGGGAGCAGTACCGTGAGTAGCCTCGAAGATGGCATGTCCAGTAACATAGTTTATATTGGCGCCCGGCGCTATACCTATTCCTCCAACCTGAGCAGCCAAAGCATCTGAAAGAAAATCCCCTTCAAGATTCATTGTTGCAACAACATCAAACTCCTTGGCACGGGTCAGAACCTGCTGAAGAGTTATGTCAGCAATGGTGTCCTTAATCATCAACAATTTTTTCAACTGACCATTTCCGTGAGTAGGCAAAAGTCGAAGAGCAGCTTTTACCTCAGTCCGAATACCGTCCTGCTGATGGGGCGACATCATATCATAGCCAGGATCAATCATTCTCGCATTTTCTTCAATTGAAAGTTTTGAATTACGATCCTGATTAGTTATAATCCACGATTCACGTTCGGTGACGACTTTTTTACGAAATTCAGAGGTAGCTAAAGCATAGCCCCAATCTTTGAATGCACCCTCGGTAAATTTCATAATATTGCCCTTATGGACAATAGTTACCGATTTGCGTTTATGTTCCAGAGCATATTGAATAGCGGCCCTGATCAAACGCTCGGAACCACAACGAGATATCGGCTTAATACCAATGGAAGAGCTATCAGGAAATCGAATTTTACTGACGCCCATCTCATTAATTAAAAAGTTTATTACCTTGTCACACTCAGCTGTACCGGTCATCCATTCAATACCGGCGTAAATATCTTCGCAGTTTTCGCGAAAAATCACCATATCAACGTCTTCCGGTTTTTTAACCGGAGTTGGTACACCCTGAAAATACCGGATCGGACGAAGACAGGTATAAAGATCCAGCATTTGCCTGAGAGCAACATTCAATGAACGAATGCCACCTCCGATCGGAGTAGTCAGAGGTCCCTTAATACCAACCATGAATTCTTTGAATGCCAGGACAGTTTCGTCTGGGAGCCACGCCTTGTTGCCCATCTCATCGCGGAAGCGATTAAAAGGCTTCTCGCCGGCATAAACTTCCATCCAGCTGATTTTTTTCGAGCCGCCGTAGGCTTTTCCCACGGCGGCATCGAATACACGAACTGAAGCTTTCCAGATATCAATACCGGTACCGTCACCTTCAATATAGGGGATGATCGGGTTGTCAGGCACTTGC
>JBAXBM010000358.1:0-1700 GCA_037141995.1 Candidatus Omnitrophota bacterium | reverse complement strand
ACATATTCTCCTATCGGTAATGAGTCTTCATCATACCAAAAACCACCATCAAGTAAAAATAATTATCATACCCCATTGAGAAACAAGAAGGAACGAGAGAGTTTGCCAGAACGGCGCTATGCAGAGGGTTTTCGGGCAGAAAAAGCAACGAGGGTTATGAAAGACATCGACAGAGTATCGCTTGTTTGCCGTCTTTTACTAATCGTTAGGGTTGTAAGTGCGGGGAACTACAAATTACTTAAGTTAGCCGCCAATTCTGCCATGATCTCATCAAATGGCGGCTGGCCTCGATAATATAAAGCCGAAGTTTTTCGGTATTCCTCCTCAAACATCTGTCTGACCTGCGGATCCCTTAATAAAAACGCATCCTGCTCCGCGAGAGGGACCTTTTGATCGATCGCCGGGAACCTCTTCGCCTTATGTTGATGATATTCAGGCGTCCCTATGAACTTCTGGACGGTCTCGTTCTTCAAAAGACAAGACACATCGTAATAATGCCTTAAAAAATTGGTAGGCATCTCCCCCGTTTCCTGCTGTTTGCGGAACTTGGTACTGATCGTCTGCAACTTTTCAACGAAGGTATAGCCAGGATGGTAACACAGAACGCCGCGGGCCCTGTTATCTTTGACCTGCATTCCCCTCTGCAGGGCAAAATCAAGCGCCCAGGAGCTGATATCCAAGGCATTGTTGGGCGTCACATCGTCAAAGCCGACCTCAAGCAACACACCCTCTTTAATCCCAGACGGAAGAGTCAGGGCCGTTTTATAAAATGCCCTAATGCCGCCACTGAAGTATTTCTCATTATCAAACTTCTCATCGCGAATGATCCGTCCAATCCCGGCGATCTTGATGTCCCTGGCCAACCAATCGTAATACTTCTTGCGACCTGCACAATGCACCGGTTTCGTGTGGTTCCGGCCTGTTTTGACATCCATGCCTTTGGGCGGCTCAATTCGAATGTCAATATCCTCGGAAAACCGACCGGTGATTTGATATCCTTTGGACAGCGAGGTCCCACCCTTTAACTCAAAGGCAAAGCCACCTTGCTGAAGCCCATAAAGAACATGCATGATCCAATAGTCTTTTTCAACAAGACTACGATCGATCTTCTTTTCCCTATCCACGGCTCGTAAAAGCTCGCCAAACTCCGGATGATTATGTAGGTAATCAAGCATGCGCTAACGACTCCTCGGATATCCATTCATTAAGCAGGCTTTTTGTTCTTTCGCCTGCATAGGCATTAACGACACGCTTCAATCCTGTCTCAAGCCGCCCCAACACTTTAACTTTGACGTTGTTGAGAACGCTCGCCTTATCTTCTGCCAGTTGATTCATATTGTTCAATAGATCGATCAGCAAAAATTCCTCGGAAAGTTCTTTGGGGAATTTATGCTTGAGACGGAAATCAAACATCTTCCCGCCAAGCTCAAACCGGCCATGCCGTTTGTGATTATAAACGACACACGTGTTATACAATTGGGTTGTGCCAACTCCCAAGGAATTATAAAGATTAGGTGACGTTAAAAGGAAATCCTCGCTCTTGAGGAAACCGGCCACAAGCTTCTCATCCTGCGGAGGAACCTCTCCGAAAGAAGCTTTGGCAGGACAGTAATATAATCCTTGCGACATTTTCTGCAAGGTTCCCTACCGGATTACGAAGCACCTAACCCCTGCCACCAGAGCGAGGAATAGACGGAATG
>JBAXBM010000357.1:0-1709 GCA_037141995.1 Candidatus Omnitrophota bacterium | reverse complement strand
TCGGAAGGGGCAGTTGCTGCACCAAAACCAGTGGAAGCTCCGGTTGCAGTTGGGGCGGGGAAATAGAATGGGATAAAATGAATCGTTAGTATATTTGCACCTAACAGGGATATTCCCTAAATTTGTTGAAATTTTAGGTTGGGTTATGAAAAATATTAGTATTGAATTAGATAAGAATCAATTTATTAGGCTATTAAAGAAGCTTGACCAAAATGACAAGTTGGAGATATATAACGAGTTGAAAAAATCGCTATTTCTCGATAGGTTCAATAAGCTCTTAAAATCAACAAAGAGCAATGAGTTGTCTTTGGAAGAAATCACTCATGAAGTTGAATCAGTAAGAAACCAGCGATATGAAAATGGGAGGCAAATCAACTAAGATTATTGTTGACACTAACATTTGGATATCCTTCTTGATTGGAAAAGATTTGAAAGGGCTTCAGAATCACATAGATTCTGATACTATTGTAATTATTACCTGTGAGGAGCAAATTCGTGAATTATCGGAAAAACTAAAGTAAATCTGTGCAGGGATCCAAAGGATAATTATTTGGTTTCTTTAGCTATCGATTCAAAGGCAGATTACTTAATAACCGGAGATAAGGATTTGTTGGAGCTGAATACCATTTCAAAGACAATTGTTCTCAATTACAGCGATTTTCACAAGATCATTATTCCCTAAACAATTTAAATTTAATTCGATTATTATCCAAGGGTTAGCGTTTAATTACCGAATAGGTGAGTGTCAAGAAATCTAAACACACCCGGTCATTAACAATAAGACCTTCAAGGTTTTAAAAACCTTGAAGGTCTATATCAAAATAAATTTATTTCAGGAATTTCTCACGCTTCTGAAGATTTGTGAGACCACCCAACAAAAAGATGGTACTGAATACAATCAGGAACCAACGGTTCTTGTGGGAGATTTGTTGCCAGATCATCTCGTTCATCTGGTTTGGGATCGAATAGGGATTGTGGAACACATTCCATTGCGTACGGTCGAGCATATCTGCCAGGATCATTAACAATACACCGAGGATGATCATCACCACAGCGGTACCATTTCCATTTTTAACCATCGTGGAGACCAGGAAAGCCAGTGTCCCAAGGAAAAAGACAGGGAACATCAACTGATACGACATCTCGAACACCGAAAATGGGAGCAACCCATAATATCCGACCCAGCAAAAGAGGTAAAGAAAAAACCAGGTCAACAAAAAAATCATCACCAGGCGCACCATCCAAACCTTATAACGGTAATTCGGAATCCCGAAAAGGATCTCAAGGATTCGCGAGTCCGCATCGCTCTGAATACCAAAGACAGTGGGGTAGAATACGAGCAGGACTCCCGGGAAGATCAGGATTCCATAAACATTGGAAGAGTTGTAACCAGGATTGTTGAAAACCATACTGATCGAGAGCAGGATGAAGAACAAAAGGGCAGCGATCACAAACCAGATGAACCTTCCGGCAAAAATGATCTTTAGGTTGTAACGTGCCATTTTCAGAAACAGGTCAACCCAGAAATAGAGTTTGCTCTCCTTTGAAAATAATTTAACAGATTTATCCATTCTAATATTTTTTTAAAGGCGCTGCCTTAAAAAAGGCAGCAACCTTTCTATTTCTTTAATTTGATACCCTTTAGCAAACAGAGATAAGCCTCTTCAAGCACCGGTTTCACAGATACGGCATCTTCGGAAGGTTTTGTC
>JBAXBM010000356.1:0-1740 GCA_037141995.1 Candidatus Omnitrophota bacterium | reverse complement strand
TAGACTGTGGTAAAGCGCTTCTTGGGAGTTTCTTTCGGTACGGGTTGGTTCGATTGGTTCATACGATCGCGCCCGTGTACTCGATCGCATGCACAAGCCCCTCACCCCAAACCGTCATCTGGAAGGAGCCCAACAGGTTTAGTCCGAGCGCACTACGCACCGGCTCCCGAAAGCCAACCGCTAACGATAGTAACTGCCTGTCTTTTTGCAGGATCGCCCACTTTTCTATCGTCTTTAGTGAATCCTACAATAGAAGGTGTTGTTCTTTTACCTTCTGAGTTTGAAATAACGATTGGTTCTCCACCTTCAACAACTGCAACGCAACTGTTAGTGGTTCCAAGATCGATTCCGATGATTACATCTTTTGCCATAATTTAATTAATTTATTTTTTGTAATTATTAATATTCAATTTTTGTACCAAACTATTTTTACTGACAAAATATGACAAATTGTCATAAATAGTTTATACACTAAATATATATTGTGAAAATTAAAAAAGTTTAGTAAAATTAAAAAAAAACCCACCAATCGGTAGGTTTTAGTCTTCTACATCTTCTTCAACGTCAATGAAGAATAAAGTTGGGTCAATTTTAGATAACCAATCTCTTGCTATTAACAATTTGTTAGTATCTCTTGATAACCAAGCTTTAGCCATTTCAAATGGTTCAGAAGTTTTGATCATATTTTCATATCTTTCATATTCTTCAAAGATTTCTAAGATTTCTTCTCTTGATAGTAATGCCATTTCATCTACAGTCGCCATTTTCATTACAAAAGCGAAGTTCTCTTCTTTACCTATATAGTTGATTGCATAATTTTTTCTTGATCCTACAGTTAAGTAGAACTCATATGATCTTTTTATTTCTTCAACTTTTTTAGATAAAGCTCTTTTAACAATTAAGATAATTTTTTCAATTCTAGCGTGTGCTTCTACTTCATCTTCTGGGATTTGTGCAACAACATCATCAATTTCATCAGTTAAGATGTAGTTGATTATAATGTTTTCTCTGTAAATATCCTCAGTCAATATACCGTGTCTTTTAAAGTACCAATCAGTTTTGATTTTCATCAATAAACCATTAGTAAATTCAATAATCCATCCTTCTTTATCTTCTGTATAAGAAGCCATTTTAACCAATTCGTCTAAAGTATAACCAGCTTCAGAAGAAGTTACTCTAACGTCTCCGATTACGCCCAAATAGTCATTTAAGTCTAATAGTTCACCAGTAACATTATCTCTCAATCTCAATAAGATTAAGTCTTCTTTAGCATATCTTAAAACGATTTTGTTTGATGGAGCAACATACTCAAAAATTGCAGATATATCGTTGTCAAAAGTCCAATCAACAAATCTTTTTACGGACTCGTTTGATTTGTAAACTCTCATGATACCTTCTGCTTGATCAGTGATAACTGACATTTTTGATTTACCAAAAACTGATCCGTCTGGAAGTTTGATAAATGATGCTACAGATCCATCTTCTTTGTTATAGATAGATTTGATTTTAAAATCTTTAACTTCTGAATACATAGTATCTGGTACTTGGTTCAAGTTAAAGAATTTCTCTAATAATAGGTATCTTTTAAACAAAGATCCATCAGAGTTGAACACATAAGTAATTCCTCTCATTTCTTTTGCACCTGTGTCATTGAAATCCGCCCAAGAAGCTAGTCTATAGTTGAAAGTGGAAACAGCATAGCCACCTACAATAGATTTTGATTCGTAAAATGGAGAGTCC
>JBAXBM010000355.1:0-1743 GCA_037141995.1 Candidatus Omnitrophota bacterium | reverse complement strand
ATAAGAAGCCTTTTAGCCCCAATATACACAGAGAATTCTCGTGCATAATCAATCATGGCACCACCCAATGCATCCATTAAAGGCTTTGTTCGTTCATACGCAGCATTTATTTCTAAATTTTGAACGACCAAGCTCCCGTCGACAGCAATATACAACCACGCCGCCGCCATGGTTTGCTGGGTATTCTCATCAATAACCTCAACAACATTTAATCCTTCGTCAAAAAGCCGTTCTATCATAGCATCGGGATGAAACCCAGAATTCATCGCTAAACAACAATTCGTAAAATCACCAATAAAAAGATCATGCCCTGGATTACGCATGATTGGTCTTATTTTAAAAAACTGTCGTTGCATTCCTAATTCTTTCTCATAATTAGGATTTTCCAATCGTTCTTGCAAGATAGAAATGCGCTCCCCCCAATGAGCTATCGTTTCGAGTAAAAAAATATTCAAACTACCGGCATTCTTTTTTTGAAAATCATTTTGAATCGATAGCAAATTCTCAATAACTGATTTTTGCCCAATAATAGCAATAATATCTTTTTTCTTGGTGTCGCCAACAACATTAAACCCCAATACTTTTCCTTCACTATCTTGTCGAATCTCAATCCCAATCGCAACTAAATATGCAATCAGGCTATTGCGTTGATCTTGATCAACTTCCATATTTAATATACTTTTAAGATAATTAATAACAGCTTTAACATCCGCTACTGGATCATACTCTACCGTCGAATTTTGATAATACATAAAATCCGCATCAGGCATTCTATCTGCAGCTACCTTGCCTAGCCAGCGTTCAGTATTAACATTTACTTGCTTTAGAGCTTTTCGTACCAACACATTATGCTTCGCAACACCTAACCCTACAACATCCTTTTGTTTTGTATTCTCTATAAAGTCCCAAAAACGATTTTCAAGCATTGCCAAAATTAATGCCATGGATCGTTTATATTTTAATGATTGTCTTTCTTTAATATACTCCAACGCTTGCTTTAATCTTGGAATATATGGCATATACAAACTTTTTCGAACATCAGGTGAAATGCCCTTCGATGAAACCCCAAAGTAACTCGAAAGGTATTTCAAAAAAGAATCTTCTAAATATTTCACCAATGTCGAAAGAGACATCTCATCTGATACACTATTTAATATCTCTTCACACTCGTTGCCATACCCAAGATCAACAAAAGCTGCAATTGTATTTAATATTTTAAACACTGATCCTGTTTCCAAAGTAAATTTTTTCCGGGACAATGACATATGTTTATTTTTCATTCGCGTAAAAACACCCCCCAATGCCTTCATCTGCTGACTATCTTTTAAGAAACTCTCTTTGCTCTTCAGGAATCTGACAACAACTTCCGGCGTCGAAGATTTCTTAAATAATCCAATAACATCTGTAGCTCCCTGCCCTGGTAAGAAAGTTTCTAAAGCATACACAAGCGGTAAGTAAAGCGCCTCAAACACGACCACATTCGTTTGTCGACCAGGTGGTAATTTGCTATTATTTTCTATAAAAGCTTGCATTACTTGCTCTAATTTCTCTTGAACTTCATGCCATTTCTTGTTATCCGATGGAGGCAAGTCTTCTAATACGGCCTCACTGACCCCCAATTCATTAATAATTACATCAAGCCTGCGACAAAATACAACAGCCTCGTCACCCTTGAAGAAATCCGGAAGAATCTTAAAAATATTCTTATAATTCTCAGAAGTTATTAACGGAAAAAGGCTTATC
>JBAXBM010000354.1:0-1746 GCA_037141995.1 Candidatus Omnitrophota bacterium | reverse complement strand
ACCTTAGTGCCGTCAATAACCGGATAGAACAAACGCTCGATATCATCAGATGTTAAACGGGCAACCGCCTGCTCCTTCGTGATAACAGGTTTAACCGCCACATCCGCCCACTTCTTGGGGAGATACCCCTTCTTCACAAGATCGCTCGCCTGTGCTTTAGAAAGAAGCGGTTTAGTCGCGTGATCCAGCGCGATGGCAAACGCCGCCGCCGGAGAACGCTTGCCGGTACGGCACTGCAGCATATAAAGCTTCTCGTCTTCGATCGTGAACTCAAGGTCCTGCATTTCCTTATAATAGGATTCCAGGATCGCGCGCACCGCCAACAACTGGGCATACGGCTTGGGCATCTGATCTTTCAGTGTTTCGAGCTTGAGCGGTGTACGGATACCCGCAACAACATCTTCGCCTTGAGCATTAATCAGGTAATCTCCGTAAAACACATTCTCACCGGTATTCGGATCGCGCGTAAAGCACACACCCGTACCGGAATTATCGCCCTTGTTGCCGAATACCATCTGCACGACGTTGACCGCAGTACCTTTAAGGTCCGTAATCTTCTCGACGCGGCGGTAAGTAACAGCCTTCTCCGCTTCCCAGCTGTTGAAAACGGCCATAACAGCGCCCCACAGCTGTTTGTAAGGATCCTGCGGGAAATCTTCGCCCTTGTTCTGTTTATAAAACGCCTTAAACTGATCGCACAATTCCTTCAGCTTCTCAGCGGGAATCTCGGGATCATTCTTGATGCCAAGGTCATGCTTCATCTGATGGAGCATATCTTCCATAGGCTGCTTCGACAGACCCATCGCCGTCGCAGAAAACATCTGGATGAAACGGCGGTAAGAGTCATAGGCAAAACGCGCATTGCCTGTCTTGAGCGCGAGCCCCTCGACACTCTTGTCATTAAGACCAAGGTTCAGGATCGTCTCGAGCATCCCGGGCATCGAACGTGCGGCGCCCGAACGGACTGATACAAGAAGCGGATCCTTGGGATCGCCCAATTTCTTGCCCGTATTTTTTTCAAGTTTCTTAACAGCATCAAGCACTTCATTGGTAAGTGTCTTGGGGAGTTTCTTGCCGAGGGTATAATACTCTTCACACGTCTGAATCGTGATCGTGAAGCCCGCCGGGACTGGTATGCCGATAGACGTCATCTCCATGAGGCCGATCCCCTTGCCGCCAAGCACCTGCTTGCTCAACTCAGCTCCCTTGGCTTCCGCCTTACCGGCGCCGTAAGAATACACATGTTTCGTTGCCATCTGCACAACTCCTTCTTTTTTTATTTTATCAGGTCGGATTTTAAACCCGACCCTACGCCAACCGCGCCCTTAAAAATGTTTTCAAATTTTCAACCGGCACGCGCGTCTGCTGCATGGTGTCGCGCTCACGCACCGTCACCTGCTGATCTGCCAGTGACTGCACGTCGACCGTAACGCAAAAAGGTGTCCCGATCTCATCCTGGCGACGGTATAATTTCCCGATCGCGCCGGTGTCATCGTAAACGCAATTCCATTCTTTTTTGCAATCAACCTTTATGGCTTTGGCCAAAGAAACAAGGTCTGCATTCTTTTTTAAAAGCGGGAATATCGCTACCTTGATCGGCGCTAGCGACGGATGAAATTTCATCACAATGCGCGTGCCATCATTAACCTGTTCTTCATGGAACGCATCGGTCAAAAATGCTAATGTGCCGCGATCACACCCACCCGACGGTTCAATGACATAAGGATAAAACTTTTCATGCGTCAC
>JBAXBM010000353.1:0-1762 GCA_037141995.1 Candidatus Omnitrophota bacterium | reverse complement strand
CAAGCGCCTCCATCAACGGCATGGGAAGCGGACGCGAATGGGTATCTGCCAGGACAATAATCTTCACGGGACGATGTAAGGCTTATCGTAAAGATTCATCAAAGAGTTAAGCTCGGCTTCACTCCATATCCACATACGCTCCTCAAGAGCCCTTAACTTCGCGCTATCCTCAAGCTCGGAGAGAGAAACAATAACACAGCGCTTGGAATGCACTCCCATTTTACGGGCTTCCTCCGCCACCGCGTTAATATCCCCTTCAGCCACACGGTCCTTGCGAAGAACCAGGAGCCACGGGCCCTCATCCGTCTGCGCCTCAAGCGCATCAAAACAATTCCCGCCGCGGCTTCTGATCTTTACCGCTTTCACATCCGTAAAAACCGGCAACTTGTACAAATTCCCCCGCAACGTCAGCAATTCATTTTCAAAACAGCGCACCAACTCCGTCACCCGTGTCGGAAAATCCTTGCGCGACGTCGCTAAAAAATCATTAATCGCACGGTTAACCTCATCCTTGAATGCCCTGATTTGACAACAGGGCTCCATATCCACCGACTTAATCCGTCGCTGAAGAACATATTTTACCCAGTAACGGAACAATTTGTCTTTAACATAAAAATAAGTCCCGTTTTTTTCCACAATATCCTGCGCCACAAGCTCGTTTAATTTCTTTGTAACATGGGCACGGTTAACGCCCAGCGACTGCATCATTTCATTAACTTTATGCTGACCATTAGCTAATGAAAAAAGAATGTCAACGACAGAACGATTAGCACGGACAGCGCACAGATGATCCACCATCAGCTCAAAGTGACGGCTCAAGGCTCCCCAGCGGCTGAATACAAGATTTTCAACAGCCTGTACAACCAACGGGACATAAATCTCCTGCTGTTTGTAAATCGAGCCAAGATTGAGCAGCTCGCGCACCAGAAGATCGAGATAAAGCGGGCGTCCTCCGGTAAAGTCAGCCAGAAAGTTGCGTAAATGCAGCCCCATTCTCATCCCCGCCATCTGATGCTCGATAAAGTGATGGCTGGCCTTCAGATCAAAAGGCTGCACGGCTACAATTTCAAAATTCCCGAACAAAAGCGTCAGTTTTTCCGCCAGAATATTCCTGGCAGACTCCTCGGAAGAACTTGTAATAATAAAAAGACAACCTTTTTGGGTTGTTATCCGATCCGCAAGCGCCTTGAACGCGCCCGCCATGCCGAAAGCGTCTATTTCATGAAATTCCTCGAGGACAATAATACAGGCGAGGCCTGATTCCTGCACCAAAATCTCAGGCAAAGAAAGAACCGCCTCGTAAGCCTCATCGATTTTTCCTTTTTCAAGAAAGGCCATCGCCGCCGAGGCCCCCTCGACCGTGCGCGGGATATGCTCACGCACACGCCGCGCCAAAGAAATAAAATCATCTTCAACGGAAATGTTGCGGTTTTTAGCATAACGGTAAAGCAACGCGCGGGCCGCTTTTGAAACAAAATAATGAATATCGCGGCCTTCCAGGTCAAGATATACCGGAATCACGCTGTTATCATCAAAATCATTGAGAAATTTTAATAAAATCGAACTTTTGCCAATATGCCGGCTGCCGATCAGGGCTAGATTCTGACGATACCCTTCTTTTAACCCGACAACCCGCTTGCGAATAAGATCCAAAATATCTTTTCTACCGCAAAAATGATCCATCAATAAACTCCCGGTTAAAAAGACACAATCCTCTAAAAAAAATTTATAGCAAATAATATAAAGGATTAGTCGCTTTTTC
>JBAXBM010000352.1:0-1763 GCA_037141995.1 Candidatus Omnitrophota bacterium | reverse complement strand
GCCGCTTGTTTCCCGGGCGGCAGGGGATGGGGTGCTTCATTTGGGTGCGACAGGGTATGTCTTCCGGTCGGATGCGGAGGTGACGGATCTTGATTATCAAAAAGATTTCTCTGTTGAAGTCGGTTTTAATATTGAGGCAAATACCGGAGGAGGCCGTTGGGCGGCGTTGATTGCTAAAACAGCCCAGGTGTATGATGCGTCATCCGGTTTTGCACTTGCGTTAAACCAGGGGCACTTTGATACATTTGGCCAACAGGTAGTAGCCAAAGTTTCAGATGGGACGAGTTTTGCAGTTTTAACATCACCGTCGTCATATCAGGGTCTGACGTCAACGGTAATGACTTTTAATGCCGCGGGCAAGATCTTGAAATTGTATGTGAATGGGACAATGATCCTGTCGGATATGACGGCAATAAGTAATCTGGCGGGCATTAAAAATATAAAAGACCTGGTGATCGGCAAAGGAATATATAACGGAACAGCCTTGGGCAGGGATATCCTTGTGGCGCGATGGTGGAATCGCGAATTATCTGCCGGGGATATACAGGCATTGTCGGACAATCTTTTATCAAAAGGAAGTCACGCCGTTCCGTCTGATGTATCGCTTGATGGATTACTCTCAGAATGGCGGATGCAGGAAATGAGTGACGGTTCAGGGAATGCGGGTGTTTCACATATCAAGGATACGGTGGGGGCTAATCATCTCCAGCTTGCTTTTGGAGCGGCTCTTTGGCTTGGTGATGGTGAACCTGTGTTTCAGCCAGTTGACGAGGCGAGCCATGTTTCTCCGGCAGTGGTATTGAATGTTTCCGGCGGGTCATCCATGCTCAGCGGGAACATGGTCAGGCCCCTGTCTTATCAATTTCAGATTGATGAAACATCCGGTTTTAATTCTTCAGCGCTAAAAGATTCAGGCTGGTTGATCAATATTGCGGCCTGGAAGCCGGTCTTGAAGCCTGGGACCACATATTATTGGCGGGTGCGCGTCAAAGATGCGTCGGTAATTCCTGTTGAAGGGGCTTTTTCGATGCCGGTTTTGTTTCAGACACGATCCGCGCGCTCCTGGTATGTGCGTCCCGGTGTGTACACAGGGAGTTTCAATGATTATATTCCCATCCCCAAAGTGAATATTTATGGGACGCAGGATGGTTCTTCCTATTTGAATGCCTGGAACGGGATCAGGGCTATTGTCTGGGGCGAGCATGGCGTTGCGGCGGGCGATGATGTTTACGTTTGCGGGAGTCATTATTATGCTGCAAGTTCGGGGGATTTCTTTACCAGGCAATCGCAAGAAATTATTAAAGAATCGGGGTATTCCGATAAATATCCAGTCACGATCCGCATGGATTGTCCGTCAGATCCCGGAGCTGTTTGGGGGGTATTCCAGGATAATCGTAATCCGGTTAACTGGGCGGGGCCGGATGTGAACGGGGTCTATACGACAAAAGATTTGAATTACGGCACTGTGGCACAAATGACGGCGCAGGGAATGACCTGGCTTAAGGCCATGGCCTCAGCCAGCTGGGTTCAGGATCTCGGCGCTGTTTATTTTGACAGCGTAACGAAATATACTTCTCTTAAGACTGTTGATGGCAGTTCTCCGGCGGGAAAAGATTTCTATTCACCTGGTTACGGATTTCGTTTTAATCTGAGCCGCAGCAGTTATATTCGTTTTTTCAAGGCGGCATTCTATAATTCGGCCATTGAAAAAGAGAGTCTGAACGATACGATTACAACCACCCCGCCGTCGCAGCATATTCTTA
>JBAXBM010000351.1:0-1774 GCA_037141995.1 Candidatus Omnitrophota bacterium | reverse complement strand
ATCCGTGTGCTCGACAAAGAAAAAATCGATGCCATCGTTTCCGATTACCAGATGCCTGGCATGGACGGTATCCAGTTCCTTGTTGAAGTAAGGAAACGCTCCATGCAGATCCCGTTCATCCTGTTTACCGGCAGAGGGAGGGAAGAGATAGTCATCCAGGCGATCAACAGCGGAGCGGACTTCTATCTCCAGAAAGGCGGTGATCCCGTAGCGCAGTTTGCCGAACTCTCGCATAAGATCAGGCAGGCAGCGTTACGAAACAGGACAGAAGATTTGTTCCGGAAAAGTGAAGAGAAATACCGGCACTTAATCGAACATGCGGATGAGGTGATCGTTGTTGAGGATCCCCGCCTTAAAGAATATTCGATCCTGCCTTTTGCCAGCGTTATCGAGCAGGTCATCAAAGAGCGCCGTCCTGAGATCGGCCTATTCGGGGCAACGACATCCGGCCGTGAGCTGGCTCCGCGCCTGGGCAGCCGGCTTGGGTCCGGCGTTACGGCAGACTGCACTATTTTAAAAGTGGGCGAGTTCATTCAGTACTCTTCGAAGACCATCTGGTCGCCCTGCCTTGAAGCTATTCGCCCCACATATGGTGAAAGCAAGCTGGCAACCATTATCGGTTTCCGCTGCCCGCAGATGGCAACGGCCAGGCCGGGCACGTTCGAAGCCCTTAAACCTGACCTGTCCCGTCAGGGCAAGACCACTGTTTTTGTGCCGCGGCTTGACAGCAGTCTTTTTGCCGTTGAGATTGTCAATACGGAACGCAAAGAAGGCGGTGATGACGGGCTGTTTACCGCCAGCATCATTGTTGCCGGCGGCCGGCCTTGCGGCGAGCAGGATGATTTCAAGCTGATCAAGGATCTTGTGACGGCTCTGGAAGAAAAAGGGATCAGCGCCGCCTGGGGAGCGACCCGTCAGGCGGTGGATCACGGGTATGCGCCGTACAGCCGCCAAATCGGCCAGACCGGTAAAACGGTTCGTCCTAAAGTTTATATCGCGGTGGCTGTTTCCGGGGCGATCCAGCACGTGAGCGGCATGAAAGAGTCCGGCAGGATTTTGGCCATCAACCAGGACCGGCAGGCCAATATTTTCCATTCATCCGATTACGGGATTGTCGGCGGGTACCTTGAAACATTGCCGGCGCTTATTGCCAAAGTCAAGGCAGGATTTACGTTCGGATTAAAATCCTGAGAGTGGGGGCGGTTCGCGACCGCCCTGTGTATTAAAAAAATATTATATATTTTTATTGTTGATAGATTTATTGCGCATATAATTTAATTGTTATTCAATATGTATATATTTATTATTCCCATTCAAGCCCGGTGGAGGATAACGCGTAATGAGTTATTACAAGATCCTCGGATTGAACAAAGAGCCTTTTTCCACAAGCCCTGATCCTGAATTTTTTTATGATTCAACCCAGCATAAAGCGGCGCTTTACCGTTTAAGGACCGTGATCGAATTACGCCGGGGGTTAAGCGTTGTCCTCGGTGATATCGGGACAGGCAAAACCACCTTGAGCCGGAAATTGTCCCAGCTCCTGGCCGAGGATCCGGCCGTTATCGCGGCCATCAACCTCAATCCCATTTACGATTCGGAACAGCAATTTCTCGACGAACTGGCGCAGCGGTTCGGCATCAAGGTCAAATTTTCCGGGGCACTGAAAGTCCTGGATTACATGAAAGAGATAGAAAAGTTTTTGTTCGAACAGGGCGTTCAGAAAAACAAAACAGTTGTCCTTATCATTGACGAGGCGCAGAAATTATCAGACCCC
>JBAXBM010000350.1:0-1779 GCA_037141995.1 Candidatus Omnitrophota bacterium | reverse complement strand
GTACCCAAAACCCGGGTAAGCTTTCGGACGCTTTTCCGTAGCCTGGTTTTCGGGCCGTGCGGTGCACACGGATAAAACAGTTCCAATGCAGCTCTGAAACGACGAGATGCGACCCGCAGATTATGAATGTCATCCAGGTCAGATGTTTTAATGACAACGCGCCGCAAACGAAGCAACTCTTCCCACTGAGAAAAGAAAACACCCTTGAAACGTTGAAGGATAGTTGCCGAGTCAGGCCATAAACGTGTGGGTTTTAGCGCCATTAGCTCAGGGCGTCGCTTGTGGGAAAGCCTTTTTGAAAGACGTGGTCCTTTTCTTGCCAGGTGCCAGATAGCAGAGAAAACTGGCCGGTCTTTCCGACGCGGGATCAAGTTTCAACGTGACACAAGCCCCTTTTTTCAGCGCGACAACCTCGTCCGTACGGCCGAGCAACGTAGCGACGAATGATCCAAGTTGTGGTTCGTGACCAACCAGCAAGACTCGCTTGGCGTCCGTGAGCCCTTTAATGTATGTGATTAATTCAGAGATGTCCGCTCCCGGCAGGAGCAATCCACTTGCGATAACTATATTTTTGCGACAGGCCTTTTCAGCCGCTATTTCAGCAGTTTGAACCGCCCTGGTCAAGGGACTGGTGATGGTCAATCGGGGTTTCGGGCCGTTCTTGGCAATCAAGGAGCTCATTTTCTTGGCCACCAATCGTCCGCCTTCTGTCAAATAACGCCACTCGTCCTGCAGAGTCTCATTTCCTTCTACCGCTTCAGCGTGCCGCATAACGTACAAAATCATGGTAATCTCCAACGCCAATTTATTTGGTTGTCATTATAGACGGAATGAAGAGCATTACAATACCAGCAGTAAAAGTTAACCTGATTGTAACATACGGTATGTTGGAGCAATTAGCTTTGCGGTGTAAGCTCTTTAGAGGTTGTCATCGATATTACTGTTTAATATAAGCTATTTGAAACTATTATTGATGAGACTTTTAATCATGGAGGAGTCGGAGGTCGGGTCAATATGGGGTATCTTGCTCTGTCCTCCCAGCTTACCGCGTTCAAGGTGCGACCACTTGTAGATGCCATCCTCTGGAATTAACATCACATGAGGTGAGCTGATGCGTCCTTGCTTCCTGAATGTAGCGTAGTCCGCGTTCAATCGACACAAAGTTTCATCCAGCACATCTCGTGCCTCTTCAACATTCGCGGCATCTTGTGCTGCCAGAACCCACAGATGTCTGCGGGCAGGAATATCTGCCCCCACCATAAACTCACGCACATTCCAGCCATCAATCCGATTGAGAGTAGAAATGGCCTGCTCCACCTCCCCCTGTGTCACCTTCTCCTCCAGCTTATCCAAAAAACGATCCCGACCGGTAAACTCGATAAAATGTGGCGACGTTGAGGTAAAGCGGATGGTGTCACCGATATGGTAGCGCCACAACCCTGAGCAGGTGCTGAGAATAATCGCATAGCGCTGACCGATTTCGACCTGTTCAAGTGGAATCGCATCGGCACAGGGAGCAGGCTTGCCCTGTTCGTCCAGATCTTCAAAGCGGACAAACTCAAAAAACACCCCGTAGTAGGGAGTCAGGCGCATCTGCACATCGCCAGGCTGCTGAAAAGCCATGAACGCTTCGGATGAGGGGAGCAGTTCCAGCAGGTTGGGCATGGCGCCATCGAAGAGACTTTCAAATTCTTTTCGATACGGCGCGATGCTCGTGCCGCCGTGGATAATCAGTTCAAGATTCGGCAGTAACTCAGCAAGTGGTTTACCACCGATCTC
>JBAXBM010000349.1:0-1789 GCA_037141995.1 Candidatus Omnitrophota bacterium | reverse complement strand
ATTTTAATATTCTTTCAAGTTTAATTTTTAGAGTAGTTAATCTAGATGTATAATCATCTTTTAATTTCGGGTTTAATCAATAATTGCTGGAGGATTAAATGGTATTTATACGAATGTTACAAATAAATTTTATATTTTTTATTATTACTATTTTTATTCCAATATCTGTGGCAGATGAAATTCATATGAAATCAGGGGAAATTATTAAAGGGAAAATTGTGTTAGAGTCGGCCAATAATGTCAAGATCAAAGTCGATGATGTGGATATATCTTTAACCTATTATCGGGATGAGATCCAAGATATTGTTAAGGATCAAGAGCAAGCAGGAGGTCAGACTTTAAAGGCTGTGACAAATGCGACAGTTAATTCGTGGAAGTACACAGAAACGGAGTCTGGAAGTGGTGTTAGTAAGGAATCAATCCAATCAGTAGTCATAGGAACAGAAGATTTACAAATAGGGAGTGCTTTATATAAAGGATGTTTAAAAGAACAGGTTGTTACTGAAGACACTAATCTTAAGAAGGGATATCATGATGGTGAAAAGTGTATTAGATGGACTTCTCCTGATGCGGGGATTGTGAAAGAAACCTGTTCTCAGATGGTTTTTTTAAAAGATGGGAGTGTCGAGGAAAAAAATTCTTCTGTGAAAGTGCTGGATACGGCGCAGATTGGCAATATGAAATTTGGTGAATAGTGATTTCAGAAAATCGTGGGATGGCAATGGTTTATCCTGTTAGTCGAAGATTTATCACTCTTTATCGAGGGGCGTTAGCCGATATCTTTATGCTTTTCCTGAAAAGGAAAAGCATGACGGGTGATTATGTAAAAGACTTTGAGGAAAGGTTTACTCGCTTTGTGGGGGCTGATTACGCGATTGCGACTTCTTCGGGAAGATCTGCTCTTTATTTGCTTCTTTCTTCTTTAGATCTTCCGCCGAAAACGGAAATTATTTTACCAGCTTATGAAGATTTAAGTGTTCCAGAGACTATTAAACTTGCCGGGTTCATTCCTGTTTTTGTTGATATTGACCCATATACACAAAATATCAGTTTTGCTGACCTTAAGGATAAAATAACATTAAAGACATCAGCTATTGTTGTTTGTCATATGTTCGGTAATCCCGTCAATATTGAAGAGATTAGGTCTTTTATTCGAAAAGATATATATATTATCGAAGACTGTGCCCATGCTATTGGGTCAAAATGCCAGGGACGTCATGTGGGGACTTTGGGTGATGCCGCATTCTTTAGTTTTTTTACCACAAAGCCTTTCATGTGTTTTGGTGGTGGTGGGATTATTACCAATAGCCAGTCAATTTATAATAAAGCAAAATCAAAAGTTGAATCTTGGCAGTTTCCTCGGAATGAACAGCTTATAAAAGAGGTTATTTTGGGGTATTTTCTTCTATTTATAACATCTGATATTGTTTTTTCTTTCTTCATTTTTCCAGTGCTTTTATTATTACATTTTTTAAAAATTGTACCAGACAATATTTATCAGAAACTTCGAAGAAAAAGAAGTTCTGGTGTTATAAATTATAAATTTACTAATCTTCAGGCGATGATTGGAATAGGAAATTTAAAAAAACTGCCAACAGCTCTGGCTATAAGGAGTAGAAATGCGCTGCTCTTTGGAGAAATGATAAAGAAAGATATTTCAAGACCGGTATTTGAACATGGATGTAATTATTATTTTTATGTTCTTTTTGTAAAAAATAGAAAAGTTTTACAGAATGATCTTTTTAGAAGAGGGGTGGATACAGGGAAGGATTTGATGAGAAATTGTGCA
>JBAXBM010000348.1:0-1790 GCA_037141995.1 Candidatus Omnitrophota bacterium | reverse complement strand
TTTCAAAATAATTAATAACATCGGGTTCGGCGCATTATTGCCCCATCCTGTAGAGACGAGGTATCGCCGCGTCTTCGTATACATGTGTTATATTCATAAGGAGCCACCGCATGAGTACATCAAAGTCATTTATCGGGTTGATCGGGTTAGGTTATTGGGGACAGAATTTATTACGCAATTTTTATGAGATGGGGGTTTTGCATACGGCATGTGACGCGAGCCTGGACGTCCTTGACGCCAAACGTAAACAATATCCGGATGCTCAATACACGACATCTGTTGATGACATTATGGCATCACCTGAAATCAAGGCTGTGGCGATTGCCGCACCGGCGGTGGCGCATTATGACCTTGCCAAACGCGCGATCTTTGCCGGTAAAGATGTCTTTGTCGAGAAGCCGTTGTCCCTCACGGTCAAGCAGGGCGAAGAAATTGTGGCGCTGGCGCGTACGCATGGGCGCGTTCTCATGGTCGGGCATATTTTGCAGTATCACCCGGCAGTTTTAAAACTCAGGAATATGATCCAGGCCGGAGACATGGGGCAGGTCCGGTATATTTATTCCAACCGTCTGAATATCGGTAAATTCCGCACCGAAGAAAATATTCTCTGGAGTTTTGCACCGCATGATATTTCGGTGATCCTTATGCTGTTGGGCGAGGAACCGGTAAAAGTGAATGCGTTCGGCGGAGATTATATCAACACCGGCATTAACGACGTGACCATGACCGAACTGGAATTTGCGCACGGCGTCAAGGGGCATGTTTTTGTGTCCTGGTTGCATCCTTTCAAGGAGCAGAAGCTTGTGGTCGTCGGATCAAAGGCAATGGCGGTTTTTGATGATGTCAGCAAGGAAAAGCTTTTTCTGTACCCGCACAAGATCGAATGGAAAGACGGCAAGATTCCGGTGGCGCAGAAAGCTGAATCCCAGGTGATCGCTTTTGATGCGGGTGAACCGTTGCGTTTGGAACTGACGCATTTTGTGGAATGTGTAGGGTCGCGCCTCAAGCCCCGGACTGACGGGGAAGAAGGTTTGAAAGTTCTCAAGATCCTTGAGGCCGCGGAAAAGGCGCTGAACGAGGGCAAGGGTACGGCGCTTAAGGTGGAGAATCCGGCATATTTCCTGCATGAAAGTTCTTTTGTTGATGCGGGAGCTGTCATTGGCGAGGGTACTAAAATATGGCATTTTTCTCATGTTTTAAAAAATACTAAAGTCGGGCGGCAGGTCGTGATCGGGCAGAATGTGGCGTTGGGGCCGGATGTGATTATCGGCGACCGGTGCAAGATCCAGAACAATGTTTCCGTGTATAAGGGCGTGACGCTTGAAGAAGATGTATTTTGCGGGCCGTCATGCGTGTTCACCAATGTTTATAATCCGCGGGCGTTCATCGAGCGCAAGGATGAGTTCCGTCTGACCTTGATCAAAAAAGGAGCCACGATCGGTGCCAATGCCACGATCGTTTGCGGGGCTACTGTCGGGCGTTATGCCCTTGTCGGTGCCGGAGCGGTAGTTAAAGAAGATGTCCCGGATTATGGGATTGCTGTGGGCGTTCCGGCAAAACTTAAAGGCTGGGCGTGCCGTTGCGGCGTAACATTGCCGGCGGTGAAAAACAATTCAGTTCAATGCCCTGCGTGCCATGCGGGGTATACGTTGACGGATAAAATCCTGGTGCCTGTTTTAAAGTAGATGTTTAGTGCCTTGCGCGTTCGCCGCGCCGAGCGCCGAGTGCTTTTTCGCCTGGAACGAGGGTGCACCCCCCGAGAGAAGCCGAAAGAGTGGCGCGGTAAGGCA
>JBAXBM010000347.1:0-1790 GCA_037141995.1 Candidatus Omnitrophota bacterium | reverse complement strand
TTATGCGGCAGCGAATCGCTGTTACCGGAAAATTCAACTGAGACAGGACCGCCGCCCCCATTTCCCAATTGCCAATATGCGCTGTCAAAATAACACCGCCGCGCCCCAATTCCAGCGCCGTTTTAAGATGCTCAAGCCCTTTGACTGTCACATGGTCCCGGATAAATGCCGCATCGACCATCTTGTACATCAAAAAAAAATCAACCAGATACCGCCCAAAATTCAGAAAAACCCGCCGCGCATCACGGCGGGCAACATCCTGCCGGCCAGTAATCTGACGCAGATTATTAATCACGGCCTCACAATCTTTATGCGAATAACGGGAATGCTGATTTGAAAGAAAATCAGCGAAACCGTACGCCCACCGACGAGGCACACGATGAATAACGAAAAGTCCGAGTTTATATAAAAAATACTGGAACATACCTGCCTGCAATATATCAGACCAAAGGGAACTCCATGACAAGGCGCGCGATATCATCGGCCGCATGCGGCTTGCCGTTATCATAAGCAGCCTTTGACATAGATCTCAACCGTTCAGGCGATTTAAAAAGAATTTCAACCTCATCCGCAAGATCCACGAGGTCATTGACACGCACCGCTATCCCCTGTTCAAGAAGAAAATTAGCATTACGCTCTTCCTGCCCAGGCAAAGGATTAATAATAACCATCGGCAACCCTTTGACCAAACACTCAGAGGTGGTCATCCCTCCAGGTTTTGTCACGATAAGATCGGCAGCTTCCATGAGCTCATCCACATTGTTAGCGTAATCATAATAAAGAATCTTCCTGGCAGACAACAGTGAAAACTTTTTCAGCCACTTGAAAAGGCGAATATTGGCTCCTGCAACGACAATTAACTGCAGCGGCATTCTCATCCCTGACAACTCTTTTACCGCATCTTTAATAGGACCAAGACCCTGCCCTCCCCCCATCACCAAAACAACAGGAACTTTCGGATCAAGCCCCAGGCTTTCACGAACAACTTTTTTTTCAATTTTTTCCGCGAATTTATAACGGATCGGTATCCCCAACGCCTTGATCTTTTCAGGAAAGACACCTTTCTTGATAAAACGGTTTCGCGTATCATCCGAAGGGACAATATAATAATCTACCCCATCATTGATCCAGTAAGAATGCGGCGCATAATCGGTCAATGTCCCGATCAGGTGAAACCCAAGTCCATGCGATATTTTGTAATCCGCGACCATGCTGCAAGGGAATGCCTGGGAACAAATAACCGTGTCCGGCTGAAAATCCTGGAACAGTTTCTCAAGCTTGTTATGGCTCGACTTGTTCAGGAATCTACGCAAATTGGCAGAACGTTTTACCACCTTGGGATTGTCATAAATATAATCCCACACTTTCGGCGTATGTTTGATAACAGTCATATAAGCGGCATTAACCACCTGTTCCAGCAGAGGGTAGTTGTAACCAAAACCGTTAATACTCATCACCTCAGCCTCTGGCATGAATTTCTTGAGCGATTTTGAAATCGCCATGGTCGCCTGCCGATGGCCGGACACCCTGGAAATATACATCAATAGAATTTTCCGCTTCTTCATAAACCTCATTCCACGCCATCCGGCGCTCCGGAAAAGTTTTCTTCAAGATCTGCCAGCACTGCTCCAATCGGCACCTGCTGTCCTTCCCTGTAATAAATCCTGCTGATTGTGCCGCATGCATCCGCGGGCACATTAAAAACAGCCTTGTCTGTCACCAATTCGACAACATCATCATCTGGTGTAACAGATTGGCCCTCGTTAAAATTCCAACGCACAATTTCTGCC
>JBAXBM010000346.1:0-1794 GCA_037141995.1 Candidatus Omnitrophota bacterium | reverse complement strand
TTGCCGATAATTCAAAAAGAGCTTCTTCTTTAAGACATTGTGCCGCAAAAGCAAACACGGCATGCAATCCATCCGCAGTCAACCCCGGATAATTCTTCAAAATCTGCTTCTCTGTCCAACCCTTAGCAGATAAGCCCAGCAAAAATTCAACTGACAATCGTGTTCCTTTAACAACAGGCTTACCGACAAGAACATCAGGGCTTGAATGAATGTATTTCTTCCAGTTAATTTCCATGGCTATTCCCTCACTTCCCAATCACAACACTTTACCTGCTGACTAAGTATAACATCACAACGCATCTACCAGCATGTCAACTGCTCTTTGCTTATAACTTGGCGCTAAATGAGCATACCGCAATGTCATTGTGATATCTCCATCTCTCACTGTATTTAAATCTACCCCTGCCATAACCAGTTGACTAGCAAAAGTATGCCTTAAATCGTGAAAATGGAAATTGGTTATACCAGACTTTCTTAAAGCTGTACAGAAAGATTTACGGACATCCATAACCCGCTGACCATCATCATAACAAAACACATAAGAACTCGTCGGATGACGTTCTACTGCACTTAAAGCATCCTCATCTTCAGCCTCAAAGTACAACGTCGTCATGTCGTAAAGTACCACGGAGATATGCCCCAACACGCTACGGCTGTATTCGAACGCCAGACGCTCCACAGCTTCTTTATACGTATCGTTTAACCTGTCAAAGAATCAATAAATGCTGTCAGCGTCGACAGTGACACCTTGATAACGATACAAATAATCGACAGTCTTAAGCTTGCTAACCGGATGCGCCAAACGTGCGATTACAATGTGACGGAATAACGCTTCCGGGATAGATCCAAACCCAAGACGGTCAAACAGTGCCCCAAAAATAAGCTCTGGTCCGACAACACGAACTTGCTGGTTAGACAATTGCCCCAAAAACCGCTTAACCGCGGCTTCTTCAGCTGTTTGAAATGAAAACAGTTCGCTTTGCTTCCCGCCGCAAGTCTGGATAATATGCCGGGCTTTTTGGACAAGAAGATTGATCTTGTCCTGATCCTTCGCGGCTCCAACCGTCTGAAAAACCCGATAACCATCAGATTTATCGATAATCTGAACACTAACGGAGCCGCTCTTATTCTTCTTTTGTCTTACAAACATGGGAGTAATTTTCACAGCAGGACACCCATTTTTGAATCTTTTTTAATAACCTATCGACTACGACTGTCTATCAAAGAACGCAAAGATTAAAAAGTGCGGAAGTCAGGAAAGATTTAATTGCGCGAAACAATTTACACCAAACAATAAAAGCCGCCAACAGATAAAAACATTAAACCTCTATTGCTTTACGCTGATCATTGTCAGCCCCAAAAATGATCATGGGGCTTGCCACGGGGGTCATTTTGATGAAGACGGGCGTAAAACCGTCAAACCCGGCACCAAAAGTCTGACGCAATATAACATCATCGAACCGGATCCGCGCTTTGCCGGTTTTTTTGTGTGTGTCACTTTATAAATTTAAACAATACCATAACAGTCAGCACCTTTCTTTAACGCGAATGGTGCAAAAGCCGTTACTCATCGACGATACCATCCGCACAAAGACGTGCCTTGTTATGTTTACAAAATCTTATGAAAAGTATACCTTGACTGAATACACCTCATGCCAAGTTTATGCAGGCCTTCCATCATTTTATAATTATTTCCCTGCGTTTCAAATTCCGCAAAATCCAAATCCGGGCGCTTCTCAAGCTGAGCGTGTATCATCGCCATAAGAGCCCCGGCCCCTTCCGGCGCCACAACCA
>JBAXBM010000345.1:0-1794 GCA_037141995.1 Candidatus Omnitrophota bacterium | reverse complement strand
CCAGGCTGTCAATATTGAATCCCGGATGGGAGATCTTCGTGCGAAAAATGAAAAAATTTTAAGCCAGATGGCGGGTAGGGAGCGCGATGATTCGGCGGAGTTGGCGCGTTTGAAGCGGCAAATCGATGCGCGTGATGATGAAGTCCTGGTTCAAAAGGACGCCCTTCTTGTATTAAAGACCCGTTTGTCGGCTGTACGGAAGCGCTCTTCCCTGGCGCAGTTGCGTGTTTCGGAGCTTGAGCTGGAAAAGAAGTCCCGCGAGCTTGACGGTCGCGCGCAGGGCAATGTGGTTTTGAATGATATGTCGGCAGACGTTGCCAGGCTTAAAGAACGCATTGTTGTGATGCACGACCAGACGCGTGTTTTACTTGAGAATACGGCAGGGCTCGGCAGGATCCAGCGGCCTTATTTGCCGCGGATACGCGAGGTGACGGCCCTGATGCAGCCGATCAAGGAACGGCTGGCGGCATTAAAATTGGAAAAAGCAGCCTACGTTTCGAAACTGCATGATTTGGATCAGTTGAAGTCTCAATCCGGCAGGGACAAGAATGCCCGGCGCATCCGGCAGCTTTTGGCGGAACGCACGGCATTGGAGGCTCGTTTTAAGGAAAACAATGCCCGGCTTGAAGATTTGAAATCCAAAAAAGCAGATCCTGGTTTGACGATACCTGATTTTGCCGCGAAGGCTAGCCAGATTGAACAGGAAAACAAGGGGATTGAGGAGGAGATTGGAGAGTTGCGTGAAAATATTGCTCTTCTGGAATATAAGGTTAATACGTTACAGCGATATAAAGACCGCAACAAACCGGCCCCTCAGGCCAAAAGGAGTGACCGATGAAAGAGATTCTTGAGATCCTGATCAATGACGCCCGAACGACCCCGGATGAAATTGCGAAGATGACGGGGAAGGGGGCGGCGGCCGTTAAGGCCCAGATAAAAAAATATGAACAGGACGGCACCATTGTGCAGTATAAGGCGATTGTCAATCCTGAAATGATGGAGGGTGCTCAGGGTATGGTGCGCGCGCTTATTCAGGTTAGTATTGTGCCGCAAAAGGATGTGGGGTTTGATCATATTGCCGAGCGTATTTATAGTTTTTCCGAAGTCAAGAGCTGTTATCTGGTTTCCGGGAGTTATGATCTTCTGCTTGTTGTTGAAGGCAACAGCATTCAGACTGTGGCTGAATTTGTTTCGTCGAAACTGTCTTCTATGGAGAATGTGCGGCAGACGGCGACTCATTTTTTATTGAAAAAATATAAAGAGGACGGGAAGGTATTCAAGGTTGCGCCCCGTCAGAAAAGACTCAATATCACTTATTAAAGGATACCCCGCTTTGCGTGGATTTTGTTTTTCCGCCGGCGGGGTTGTTTGTTGCCATGAAACATAAGGGTACAGTTTATGTCGCCAGGCACGTTGATGCGCTTCCTCCGTCGGGGATACGTGCGTTTTTTGACCTTGTCCTGGGGATGAAGGATGTTATTTCGCTGGGGGTTGGCGAGCCTGACTTTAATACACCCTGGAATATCCGGGAGCATGCGATCTATTCGCTTGAACAGGGGAATACGTCGTATACGTCCAATAAAGGGACACCGGAATTGCGCAAGGACATTGCTAAATTCATGGAGTGGCGGCATGGTTTGTCGTACGATTGGGATGCAGAAACGCTTGTGACGGTGGGCGCCAGCGAGGGGATGGACCTGGCGTTCCGGGCGATCCTTAATCCCGGCGAGAAGGTATTGGTTCATGAACCGTGTTTTGTGGCGTATGCGCCTTTGGTGAAGCTGGCGGGAGGTC
>JBAXBM010000344.1:0-1795 GCA_037141995.1 Candidatus Omnitrophota bacterium | reverse complement strand
TGATGCATTCCAGTATTATCCAATCATGTGGGAGTCGCTGAGAAACAGTTTGGTTACATCGACTCGGCCAATTGATCAAGCCAGTATTCTCGCTTCCGGTGCGACTTCCAACGGAATTGTTTCACAACTCGGTTACAATCCTTTCAAAGGAGTAGCCAATGATCAGATCGTTGGTGTTGACGGAAAACTAAATGCATCAGCCAATACGCTCCTTTGGGATGACACGGACTGGTATTCTCCGGTTGCAAGACTTGGTAACAGAACCGAAACTACCGTAACGGCCAATGGCGGAACGGAAATGATGGACTATTACCTTTCAGCCGGTTACACGACTGACCATGGATGGATCAAGAAGACAGACTACGACCGTATGACCGCAAGGGGTAACATCAATGTGACTCCCAAGAAGTGGCTCGCTTTCGGCGTAAACTTAAGTGCCTCATACAACACTTCCAATTCTGCTAATACATCTAGCAACACAGGATATGCAAACCCGATCTATTTTGCCAGAACGATGGGACCTATTTATCCGGTCTATCAACACAACAGGCTAACTGGTGATTATATTCTGGATTCACAGGGTGAAAAGCTGTGGGACATTGGTGGCCAGGTTGTTCAGAATGGTGTTACCTATCTTTCCAGATCCCAAAATAATGGTCGCCATGGTATTGCAGAACATATGCTAAATGACAGGAGTTTCGAAAGAAATACACTTCAGTCCAGGGCTTATACGGAATTTACATTTTTAAAAGATTTCAAATTCCGCCTTTCAAATTCCATAGATATCGCTAATGCTTTTTCTGGTACCTACGAAAATACAATGGTGGGTGACGGAGCTCCTTCAGGTCGTTCTTCCAAGACCAGCTCCCTGCGATATACATTTACTAACACCCAGATACTAACATACAACAAAAATTTCGGGAAACATGAGGTGAATGTGATGGCCGGTCATGAAAGCTACAAAAACCAATACAAAGAACTCTATGGTTTCCGTCAGGGACAGGTCATTCCTGAAAATACTGAGCTGGTTAACTTCACAACAACCAATAGTCTCTCTTCTTATGTGGATAACCACAGAACCGAAGGATTCATTTCGAGAGCTACTTACTCTTATGACAAAGGCAGATATACTGCCGAAGCGTCTTTCAGAAAAGATGGTTCTTCTAAATTTGATAATGTTGTCAGATGGGGTAACTTCTGGTCTGTCGGCGGAGGTTGGAAAATCAACAACGAAAGTTTCATGTCGGGTATCAAGTGGGTCGATCTGTTAAAATTAAGAGCTTCTTACGGTCTTAATGGTAATGATGGCGGTATCAGCTACTATGCCTGGCAAGTGCTGTACAATTACAATTTCAATGCTGCAGAACCTGGTTATATTCAATCTACCGTACCCGGAAATCCTGATCTTCAATGGGAAACAACGGCACAAACCGACGTAGGTTTGGAATTCGGAATATTCAACAACAGGTTAAGGGGAACCATCGACTGGTACAACAAAGAATCCAGGGACCTTATTTTTGCCGTACCTCTTGCTCCGACAACAGGATATACTTCTCAAAACAGGAACATTGGAAAACTTTACAACCGTGGATTGGAAGTAGATCTTTCGGCTAAGATTGTTAAGAAGAAGAATTTTAGTTTCAACCTTAGTCTGAATGCCTCAACCAATGAAAACATGATTACTCAATTACCAGAGAAGAATCGTGCCATTGGTATCATTACAGGGAATTACAAAAGATATGAAGGTGGTTCAATCTATGATTACTGGCTTCGTCAGTGGTATGGAGTAGATCCT
>JBAXBM010000343.1:0-1827 GCA_037141995.1 Candidatus Omnitrophota bacterium | reverse complement strand
CACACGGTCATCATTTTCTTCAAGAACATTCCAGGTGTCGTATGATCGATACGTTCAACCTGTAAATCATGCGGCCGATTGCCTGATGTATCTCCATTTTCGGTGTTAAAATTTTCCAAATAAAAAAACTTTTCTAAATACTGTTCAACAATGTCTTTCACTGAAGACTGTTTTGCCACCATGTTCGTCATCAAAAACAGCCTTTTTTCATTCCCAGGAACTTTCACAACCAAGCCCTTGAGTGTTTCAGATTGCCTCCCGGCATATGTAAAATGACAACGACCATGTATCATTGAATAATATTGATCCAAAATCACGTTATAACCTTCTTGCGGTAAACCTGTTTCATCAAAAATGATCTTCTCAAAAAAATCACTTTCAACATTAAAACCGATAATATAGTTAATCTGTTTCAATGGATCAAGGCTGTCTTCCCACAACAAATGCTCTCCATCTCCCCATAAACAAATTTTAACCGGTTTCTCTTCGTCGGAGCCACTCAAAAAAATCAAAAGCTCTTTTACAGCCTCTGTAAGTCCTGCCGAACACCTTAAAACCAAAGGCTTAACAGGGCAAACAACGCGATCAACCGCATTTTCTACAGCTTTGATCATCGAACAAACATTACCTGACGGTGCTTTATCTAAAAAATACCCAAGATCATGGCTTAATAAATAACGCTGTGATTTACCACTTTGAAGTGAAAAATACGCATTGCCCATCACGGCCGTTGCGAGCTCTACTTCAAGAGCTAGCTCAATTTTCTTATTAAAAACTCTAAAAAAAGAACTGTCAACTTGCGAACAATCCTGACCCAGCAATGTCCAAACAGAAGATGCAAGCGTTAAATCTATTTTTTCAACACATTCATATCCAAGACCTGTTAAAAGAATCGCGGCCTCTAATAAACATCGATCGTCCGTTACGATCCCGCCAACCTCAACAAACGCCTCTTGAATCACCTGTGTGCGTAGAATGTCCAATAACGCCACATATAGAATACTGATACCTAAATTTTTAATAATTGGCCGCGTATTGCCGGCCCAAATATAATCATCCTTTAAATCATAAGAAGCATTTTCTTTAACATATTGAATGGCACCAGCTGGTTTAATGGCTAATAAATCCGGACTCAGCGTTGCTTGCTCGATCTTTTCGTCTTGAATGCTTTCAACAACTTCAATGCTAACCGGCGTACTTATTTCTACCTCACTGGTTAGCGTATTTCCAGTCTCAAGAGCACTTATGTGTTCAAACGTGTCCAGCGATATGTTATCAACTTTGGAATTCAGCAAAAATGGTTTCACATCTGCTAATAACTGTTCTTTTTTATTTTTTGGAATAAAGAAGTTTTTGGAAGAGGCGCGGCCAACCGGATTACTTAAATTATACTCTTTAATAACAGCATTAATGGAAGATTTCGAAACATCGAGTTGAAACGTTTCACGCACAATGGCTACAATTTTACGACAACTTAAAGAAGGCTCTTCTTTTTTTTTGTCGATAATCAAATCTACAACATCTTTTCTTAATTTATAAGTAACACCCATATTATTTGTCCATTCTGGACATTTTGTGGCACTGGTCAATGATCTTTAATGTCAATTTTATCACCTAAGCACGTTTCTGTTTGCATAATAGTGCCCAAAGGGAGTTCAATAACCGAATTAGCTTTCCAAAAAACAGGACTCATCTGATTGGGTTTAATTTCTTCGACCAAACCAACAACAATACCGCACTTATCAATAAAAACAGCATCAATGGCAAAAGACATAAAAAACATATGGATGGAATTAAACAACACGGAATTACTAAATGGCATAGAAA
>JBAXBM010000342.1:0-1827 GCA_037141995.1 Candidatus Omnitrophota bacterium | reverse complement strand
GGAAGGATTGTTATGAAACTGCTTAAAGGAGGGGTGACTTCTCCGCTTGGATTCAAGGCGAATGGTTTTTGGGCCGGGATAAAAAAGTCGGGGAAACCGGATCTTGGCATTATTTACTCAGATGTGATGTGCACGGCGGCAGCTGTGTTCACGCGTAATTCTGTGAAAGCGGCGCCTATTGTCTTATGCCAGAAACATATTAAAGGCGGCAAGATTCAGGTGCTTGTCGCTAACAGTGGTAATGCCAATTGTTTCACCGGCGAATACGGGATGATGTATGCCAGGAAGATGACGGAACTTGTGGCTGGGCATTTTTCTATTGTACCTTCCAATGTCCTTGTGATGTCGACGGGAATTATTGGCCGGCCGTTTCCTTATGAGAAAATCAGGGAAGCTTTGCCGTCTCTTTTTAAGGGGTTAAGCGGCAAGCGGGGGGCAGGTTTCGCTAAATCAATCATGACCACTGATACGATAGACAAGCAGGTCGCAGCCTCGTTCAGCGTCGGCGGTAAAACGGTTACGATTGGCGCCTGCGCCAAAGGGTCCGGGATGATTGAGCCGAATATGGCCACCATGCTTGCCTGTATCACAACAGATGCTGTCATCGCAACAGATTTACTCTCTGCGGCGCTTCGCGATGCCACCGATGTTTCTTTTAATGCCATTACAGTCGATGGCTGCATGAGCACCAATGATATGGTATCGCTGATGGCTAACGGCATGGCGGGTAATAAAATTATTTCTGCCAGGGGTGCGGACTACGATCTTTTTGTCGGGGCATTAAAAGCTGTTTGTATTAAACTCGCGCGTGATATTGTGATTGACGGTGAAGGTGCTTCAAAATTTTTTGAGATCAAAGTAACTGGCGCTTCCAGTATTAAACAGGCGCGTGCGGCGGCCATGAAAGTGGCCAATTCAAGTCTCGTTAAAACAGCTGATTATACGGATAATCCTAACTGGGGCCGTGTGGCGGCCGCGATTGGGGCGTGCGGGTTCAGCCGGGTGACCGAGCAAACACTGAAGATTGAGTTTTCTGTGAAAAAAAATACGATCTATATCCACGCGGACCTGGGGATCGGTGATGCTTCGGCCACGGTCTATACATGCGACCTTACACACAAATACATCGACATCAATGGAAACTATAATTAAAAAAGCCGGCGTTCTCGTCGAGGCTATTCCCTATATCCAGCAGTTCCGTAAGAAGGTTTTTGTCATTAAATACGGCGGGAGTATCCTGCATGATGATAAGATCCGTCACCGTGTCCTGGAAGATATTGTTTTTCTGAGTTACGTCGGTATTCGGATTATCCTTATTCATGGCGGTGGGCCGCACATTTCAAGCCGTTTAAAAGCTATCGGGGTTGAGCCTCAATTTCATAACGGCATCCGGGTTACGGATGAGCAGACATTGAAGATTGTTATCGAGGAGTTGGATGAGATTAACCGTCAGATCGTCGATGAGATCCGGGCTCTTAAGGGTGATGTGACCGGGCTGAAGGGGCATGAGAACATTGTTTATGTAGAAAAGAAAAATGCTGAGCGGGATCTCGGCTTTGTCGGGACGATCACCAATATCGAGCGCCGCATTATTGAGACACACCTTCACCAGGGATATATTACGGTCATATCGCCGTTAGGGGTCGGGGCTGCCCAGCAGACGCACAATGTTAATGCTGATGAGGTTGCCAGTGCGATTGCCGCGTCCATGTGTGCTGAAAAATTTGTTCTTTTGACGAATGTTCCCGGGGTTATGCGTGATCCCAATGATGCGGCCACCCTGTTTTCAACTCTCAAGCGGTCTGATGTTGACCGCTTGAAGAAAGA
>JBAXBM010000341.1:0-1835 GCA_037141995.1 Candidatus Omnitrophota bacterium | reverse complement strand
CCTGGGATTCAGCCCTTTCAATTCAAGGATCTGATAACCGCAACGGCAAAACATATTCGCGATCGATGTTGCCGTAAAGAACCTGACATGCGTGATATCAAGAATCCCGGAATCCGCATATTCCCACTTTTTTTTCAGCAGAAGATCTTTCAACACCCTGATAAAACGAATATTGGGGATAGAGCAAATCAATACCCCCGTCTTTGTCAATTTTGACGCGAATTTTTGCAACAAGGCGGATGGATCATAAATATGTTCAAGGACATCATTGCATACAATGCAGTCAAAATGATCATCCGGCAAATCATCCACCAGCACCGTGATATCCCCCGTCAACAAACGGTCAACATTTCCTTTTGCCTGGCCGGCAACAGCAACATTAAGCTCAGCACCCCATACCTCAGCCTGCTGCCGCTGCTTCAACGCCGCGGCAAATAAGCCGGCCCCGCAACCGACATCCAGAACCATCCTGGCGCTCAAAGGCACATGCGCCAACACCTCCGCGCGGCAGTGATGATAATAATCTTTATCTGTATCTACCACCATAATCCCAGTTAATCTTTCATGTTTCAAATTTCATCGCTTTAATTTTCCCCTGAAGGCAGGACGGCTGCCCCGCCCAAAATGCCGTGGCCTTCTGCCCATTGATCACCAGATGGAATCGCTTGACTTTAGCATAACGCGCATCATCAAGAAGCATAAAAACTGCCGCAAGCCCGACAGCCCAGGAAGGAACATGGATGACTTTCAGATTTGTATGTTTCAAGGCCAACGCGCGCGACGAAACAACCACCACCCTGTTTTGCCCCCTTAACAATTCCCTGACCTTGGGCACAATATCCGTTGCCATACCGTCATCAATAACAAGCAATTTGAGTGGTTTGCCCCAGCGTTGATAAAAAACAGCACCCTTTTGACCTATTAATGTATTGATCTGATCTTTAGGACCGCATACCGCATAGGTGACATTCTTGAAATGAAAAACAAACGCGCCCAGCGCCCGGACACACACATACCCCGCGGCCAGGGCGCGCATGGAATAATCCCAGTCATCGTAATACGCAGGGGCAAAAGCCTCGTCAAGCCCGCCGATCTTATCCATCACGCAGCGTTTTGTCAGATAACAACAGCCCCGGGCCCAGTCAGTTTCAATGTGTTCGCCTTTACGCGGCAGGACGCTGAGTGCAAAAAACTTATCCCGTCCGCCGCTGAATCTTTTGGACACATCCCATTGCGGATTAACAATCCCGATAGACGGATCTTTTTCCGCCACAAAAATCATTTCCGAAAGCCAGCCGGGGTACACCAGCGTGTCATTGTTCATCACAACCACATAAGGCGCCGCCGCATGTTGCAACCCGTAATTAACCGTCCCGACATACCCTAAATTCCGTGCATTATGCAACACCAGCACCCGCTCCGGCTCGGCGGCCTGAAGTGCCTGAAGATAAACAGCTGTTTCAGGCTGGCGGCTGGCATCATTAACCATGATCAGGCGGAACGGATAATCTGTGTTGGCCAGGATGCTTTCAACGCACCCGCGCGTGTAGGCGACCTGATCATACACGGGGATCACTATATCGCACATCAGCTGTGGCATATATTTTCTTACTGGTTAAAGTGATAATTCGCCAGGCGTGCGTAAAGCTCCGAAGATTTCATGAGTTGATCATGCACGCCCTTCTGGACAATTTTCCCCTGATCCATCACCAGGATACAGGACGCATGCCTGATCGTTGAAAGCCGGTGCGCAATAACAATAACCGTCCGGTCTTTCATCAAATTATCCAGCGCCTGCTGAACAAAGAATTCCGACTCGGCATCAAGGGCTGATG
>JBAXBM010000340.1:0-1846 GCA_037141995.1 Candidatus Omnitrophota bacterium | reverse complement strand
AACGGATTTCTGGCTGCCAGGGATGAGAGTGGTGATCCGCTCAAGGCGTTCTGCTATTCTTTTGTGCAAAGCATGGTTGATTCGCTTCTCTTCCGAAAACTTATCGTGACCTGTCCCCATTGCGGGGAATTTATGATCGTCCGGGAGGGAAAGAAATATTGTTCCCGTGATGTTGAAGGTAAAGATTGCGGAAAGAAAGCCAGAAACAAGGCCTATTACCAGAATCACCGGGAAGAATGCCAGGTGAGGATGAGAAAGGACATGAAGGATTTACGGGAGTTTCGTAAGAGTCTTAAGCTTAAGAAAGAGTGGGGGCTACTGAAACAGCCTCTTCAGCCTAAAATTCAGTCTACTGAAAAGAAGGAAAAAATGAAAAATTAGTCGACTGAAAAAGTAGCGTTTAGGGCTGTTTCTGCGTCCTATCGCGGTTTTTATTCTCTGCTATCCTGCATAACATTGGTTGTGCGGGATTTTTTATTTTATGGATGGCCGCACGGTGGAACATGTTGATCAATAACGCCGACGGAGATGGCGAGAAAGGAAATTGTGTATCAGTCAAGGGCTATGGACAGTGTTACGGGTGAGTCGTATTTCAGGATGGATAAACAGGCAATGGATCTGATCGGCCGGTTGCTGGGCAGGTCGGCACTGCTGGTCTACATGGGGCTCTGTTATTACATGGAAAGCGACACCGAGATGTGTTGTCCTTCCCTTGAAATGATCGCAGAAATCGGTTGTGTCTCGCGGCGCACGGTTATCCGTATTGTCCCGGTGATGGAGACGCTGGGGTTTGTTGCGGTCGAGCGGGCACCCGGTGCGCGGAATCGGTATCGATTCCTGTCGTGTGATTTCAAGTCAGTGGAGAAATGGATGAGGATCATGGCCCGGCAGTTTCCGCCAAGGTTTCGGGAGAGGGCATGAATAGAAAGATGTTTGATCTATGGTAAAGAAATGGTTCCCTGAAAACATACCTCCGGTCTTTAAAGACGCCATCAGCTGGGTTTATTTCGTTTTTATTCCGCAGCCTGGCAAGAAGCCGAAGAAAGAGCCAATGAATGCCGCAACCGGCGGCCATGCCATGTCCAATGAGGCGGGCACATGGTCACCTTTCGAGAAAGCCGAGGCCAAAGCGCTGGCCGTCAATGCCGATGCCTTGGGCAGTATCATTTTGCCGGGTTATACCGGTGTTGATCTTGACGGGTGTGTGGTTGACGGGCTGATTTCACCGCAAGCCCGGAAGATCATGGCAAGGCTTGATACGTATACAGAGTTTTCGCCAACCGGAACCGGGATCCACTTGATCATCAAGGGGGCGGTTCCCAAAGACCGCAAGTTCACAGCGCTTGGTGTTGAGATTTATTCGGGCCAGCGTTTTCTGACATTTACCGGCAATATCGTTGAGGGCTGTTGCCGGGAGGTCAGGGATATCAATGTAGAGCTAAATCAGCTTTATGAAGAGCTGGTACGTCAGGAGGAGGAAAATAAGGCTGTAAAAACGCTTCTGTCAAAGATCGAAAAGAGCAATGACAGCGCGTTCCTTGTTTTGAATGAAGGCAAATGGGCGGGTTCCTATCCATCACAGTCGGAGGCTGACCTTGCTTTTTGCAGCAAGCTGGCCTTTTGGACAGGTAAAGATGAAGCGTTGATGGATATCATCTTTCGCAAGTCCGGTCTTATGCGCTTCAAGTGGGATGAGAAACACTTTAGCGACGGCAGGACTTATGGTCAGGCGGTCATTCAAAAAGCGATCGAGGGGTGTCAGGAGGTTTATGGCAAAGCATTGGGTTCATCTGCCAGGCACAAACACACGCAAGGCGAGATCATCACTCGCGATTGCGAGGACAAT
>JBAXBM010000339.1:0-1895 GCA_037141995.1 Candidatus Omnitrophota bacterium | reverse complement strand
CCTATATAGGCTATCGAATTGAGTCTATCGATCTGTTAGGGTTAGGGTTTACTCTAACCCCAATTGCTTTCGGAGGAGTATCCAGTATCTCAGTGCGTGGAACCAGCGCAACCGATTCTAATGTCTTTGGCGTCTCCTATGGATTTGGATTAATTTCAACTCTGAAGCACGCATTCCAAGTGGGAGCGATAATCGGATGGGACCATGTTGGCTCCAGCAACAATTACCAGTACAATGGAAAGCCATGCCTTTTCAATCCCAGTTTACAAGAAACCTATGACTATCAAAGTGCCAGACACCTTAATTGGTGAATGAAATCGATTCTGAAGGAGCAGGATGGAGCCCTAATGGCTCAATTCAGGCCAGAATACATTTGAATTGCTCTTCAGAAAGATGTTTCTATTTCAAATTCGGCAGATAAGTCTCAACAATGTCAAGTGTACTAAGGAATAATGAACATTGATGATGTATTGAAAAAAAACGAAACCATGCTGAGGGATTTGCCTAATGTCACAGGTGTTGGTATTGGCGAAAAAAACGGCAAGGAGGTGATTATTGTTTTCGTGACACACAAAGTCCCTGAATCTGAACTGGATAGCTCAGATATTGTTCCAAAATATCTTGAAGGACAGAAAACCGATATCCGACCGGAAATAAAAGTCGGAGAAATATAACAAAAGGGGAATAACAATGACCACGCAATACAAACCTGAAAACGTCGGTGTTATCAATCCGTATGCGCTGGCTGAAGTCATCCTGAAGAAGCGCGTCAACTGGAAGCGGCTCAGCAATCCCCAGAAATTGCTCGCCGACACCTTGGGCCATCCTTATGAAAAGCTGTTTGACCCTATACATGGATCACCGTTATATGCAGGCCTGGAACTTAACCAGAAAACCAAAGCCATGACGCGCATGGAACCAAGCGTAAAAGTGGCGGGGGCGGTCCATGCATCCGTTGAGGTTGGGGCAACAGCCTGGATCGATCCTGGTGACTTTTTCGAGGAAGCCGCCGAACTGACAGACCCGGTACAGGGTGCGTTGGGCGATTGCTATTTTATCGCCGCACTCGCCTCTGTCGCCTGGGCGCGGCCTTATGTCATTGCTGATCGCACGCGGGCAACGGGTACGGGACAACAACAGTTTGTGGACATGATCGAGTTTTTTTCTGGAGGAAAATCGGTCAAGGTCGAAGTCACCGAGTTGCTCCCGCTGGTTTCGCCGGGAAACACCTTCATTTATGCACGCTCGTCCGAGGCTGGGGAAATCTGGCCTGCAATTTATGAGAAAGCCTACGCCAAGTGGCGCACCAATGCCGCTGGCGACCAGCCGAATTACGACCCAATCGCCGGAGGCGACCCGGTAGCAGCCCTTCAGCAACTAACCGGCCTGACACCTTATTATATCGGGAATTCATCTCTGACGGCAGACGGCATTTGGCAGAAGATTCGGGCAAGTTGCATCAGTTGTAAAACCTTCAACCCGATGGTTGCCTGGACGTACGGCACCGCACCCTCCCCGAGCGTGAATTACAACAGTGCGCACCTCGTTGCGAACCATGCTTATTCCATCCTCGGCTGGTCATACGTCAACAACCAGGAATACGTCATCCTGCGAAACCCATGGGGATCTTACGAGGCCACATTGAACGTAACTGGCGGCACATGGACGGCTTGGGACCAACCTTACTATGGTGGTGCTGGCTGGTGGCGACCAATTTCGATGTCGACCAATGACGGCATCTTCGCGTTGCGCGCTGACACGTTTAAGGATTATTTCGCGGGCTTTGGCTGGGTGAAAACGCCAGAAGCACCCTGAGTAGGGTAGATAAGGTTACGGTTCTATCGCAACCCAAACAAACATAAGCCTAACCCGCTGTTCCATTGCACCCGCGCCAC
>JBAXBM010000338.1:0-1898 GCA_037141995.1 Candidatus Omnitrophota bacterium | reverse complement strand
GACCAGGTGGTACAGCTCCTGCCCGGAAATACCCTGCGCGCGTTTGACAGCGCCCATTTGTTCCTGATACGTTTGTGCAAGACGCTCCATAGCCTTGATCAGGCGCTGGGCCGTCTGCGTGCGCGAGCCCATGGCATCATCAGCCCCGGACTTTTTCTCCGGCCGCAGGACCATGTCATAATGCGTATCATATGCCACTAAGGAACCAGCGCTCTGATACGCGCTAGCCGGCAAGTCTTTTGTCAGGACCTCCGTTTTTGCTTGCAGTGCTGCCGCAAAATCCATGCCCCCGGAAAAATACTTGCGCGGCAAAAATTCATGCGATAAAGGATCTTCTTCTTCCCGCACCAGATTAAACACTCCCTGCCGAAATGCCTCAACATAACGCGAATAGATCCGCCCCGCTTCCCTGCGGTCTGAAATCGCCACACCCTCAAGCTTGTTCTGATCGGCATACGCCTGGGTCAGCACATTCTGATGAAATTTCTTTTTAAACCATGCCGCAAAAATAAGCGCACGAAAGATCTGACGCAGTGGCGTGAATGTGGCGCCATCATTGACTTCCTTTTCCAAGGCAGGGATCAGAACGCGGCGCATCACATCCCTGGCGATGGGTGCCGAGGCATCCTCCGATACAGCACCGCTATAATCCGCATCCAACAGGACTTTCAGACGACTCTCGACGATCATGACCGTATTCTCATGTTCATAAACAACGATCTTATCCGGCGTGACCCAAACCTTGTTCAGCTGGTCGATCGGAATATTCGTTATCCCGAATTGTTCCGCCGCTTGAGCATAAACCTGGGTCCAGAACGCCTTTCCCAATGCCTGATCCGGATGCATCAAGCTGGCAGACAGCTGTTTCAGGATATAATCCTGCGACAGAAGATCTCGCCCCATTTCAGTCTGGCCAAATACTTCAGGTACGATCCTTTCCTGTTCGCGCGGTGATAAATTGACCCACAGGTCCTTGTCAGGGATCGTCAGCCCTGCCAGAAAATACCTGATCATCCGTTCAACGGAACGTTGCTGTTCCGCGGCCAATGAAGTTCCGTCCCCCTGGTCCACAAGGAATTGCATGCGCAGGGGATCCTTCGGGAACAGACGTAGCCCTTTTATCAGCGGAGGCGTGAAAGTTGTTGTCGGAGAAAGGATTGTGCCAATCGGAGGAAGTTCACTCAGTGTCTGGGCATGAGAAGGCGGAACGCATATCTGCGCCAAGAAAGCAATCAGGATAATGGATGCAATAAATTTACGCATATTGTCTGGTTCAAAAACCACCACGACAAGTATATATTATATATAATTAAAAACAAGGGGTGCGAAAAAGGTCAAAAACTACTTCCCCAAGACCCTTTTGCGGTTGGCAAGGAATTGCTGTTCCCCGAGAATATTGCGGGCGAGAGTATCTTTGTCTGTACCGTTATCGAAATCATATTCAACAATAGCGGCATAACTAAGGACATTGCTGAAAGGGGCTGAAAGGAAACCTTCCAGTTGGCCCGCCAAAGAATCAATCAGACCCACATAATAAACCGGCGGCTTGGTGACACGCACATGCATTTTTCGGAAACGATCGATATACTCCGATACCGTCAACAGCTTGACCTCCCGGTCGATGATGAGCGGCCAGGATTCACTCGAACGGTCAAGCGCGTCCCATAATTCCTGGATTCCCACTTCCGTCTCTGCGGAAGCATCCGATGCCGGCTCAGATTCGGCAGCGGCATGCGCCGCCGCCCGTTTGGCCATCACATCCGCAGCCAATTTCTGCCCCAGGGCCGCTGCCGCGCCTGTTTCAGCTTTTTTTGCTGCCACGGCCTTCTGCATTTGAGCCTGGGCCAGCTGCGTCTTGGCCATAATAACCTGCTGGGCCGTATTCCTGGCAGAGACCG
>JBAXBM010000337.1:0-1901 GCA_037141995.1 Candidatus Omnitrophota bacterium | reverse complement strand
TAATCCTATATTTAAAGGAAACACACGCAATGAGCAACACAATCACAGACAAAACAGACGCTTTGAAAAACGAAATCGCTTCAAAGAAAGCCGAAATGACACAGACTAAGACAGTCGATTCAGCCGCAAAGAAAATTGAACAAGCAAAAGCAAAGGCAGATAAAGAGTTAGCAAAAGCCGAAGCACAGAAAATTAAGGATGCAGAAAACATTCTTAAAGCAGAAGCAAAAGCAAAAGCTAAGGTAGAGAGAGAACTTAAAGCAGAGCAGAACAAGATCGCAAGAATGGAAGCCGAGAAAGTTCGTAAAGCAGAAGCCGAAGTTCGTAAAGCAGAGAAACTTGAAGCAACAAAAGCAGATAGATTGGCAAAATTAGAGAAAGCCAGACTCGTTATTCAGGCAAGAGATACAAAATTGTCTGAAATGAACTCACGTTTACAGGAACTCCAAGCAGAAACTGATGACTTAAACGTTGACTCACTCAGAGCTTCAGCAAAAGCAAAAGATGAAGCAATCGAGAATGAAATCTCAATCATACGTTCTAAGAGATTAGACGGCATTTCAAGAACTGAAAAGCAGATCTCTAAACTTAACGCTTCACTCGCAGCTAAATATTCCGATATGGACGCTTGGGAAGCAAAGAGAGCCGAAGAAAGAACTAAACGTCAGTCAGCATCTCAAGCAGAAATTGACAAAAAACTTGGTTCAAAGACTAAGAGATTAGACTCAATCGCAAAATTGAAATCTAATATCGAGAAACTCTCCAAAACACAAGCCACAGCAACTGAAAGATTGAATAAAGTGACTATATAGTCACTAAAACAATGAGAGGATCGAGTAGCGGACACGTTTTAAGTAGGTCCTCTCTATTGTCAATCAATGCACGCATCTAATATCGTAACAATCTATCCTGAGCCATCTCACTGTGAGCCATCTCCAAAGAAGGTTCCACGCAGAATTAAAATCTGGAATAAATGCCAAGAGCATAAAGATGATAAAGTCTATCTCAGATTACAGAAAGCACATTGGGGCAAAGGAATTGATCTTGTATCTGTAAATATCCCGGTTACGCCATCAATTATTACTGAATGTGCCTGGGTCAAGACAACCCTAAGCTATGGGAACAATGTGATGCTTACCCGCCGCCATGCGGATGATGGGTCGGATTGGCCAACCTTAATGGTCACGAATGGAAAAGGGTGTATCAGTGTAGACGATAGAAATTACCGTAATGATGTGCTTTCATCCGCTGCCATTGGCGACGGGAATTGGCATTTTCTGGTTGGCCGAAAAAATAATTCGTCATACAGCATTTTCATTGACGGCCAACTTCAAAATACGGTAACTGACACCCATCCATTAGGTGGTTCATCATTTAATTTGCATATAGGGCATGAAGGTGCTTGGAATAATTGGTTTAACGGAATGATAGATGATGTCAGGATTTATAACAGGGCTTTATCGGAAACGGAAATATTAAATCTTTATAAGGCAAGTGATTCTATATTTTCCTATGTACCGAAAGACGGTGATTCCATTTATTGCCTCATAACCAGTAACGCTGGGTGTACAGTGGCTTCAAATACAATTGTTATGTCTGTGTTGCCAGTTCCGGTCCCCTCGCTTACAGGGCCAGCTGATGTTTGCCAGAATTCAACAGGAAACGTATATACGACCGAGCCCGGCAAAACAAACTATCAATGGACGGTCCCTTCGGGTGGCTCTATCACATCAGGCGGAACAACGGGCGATAACCAGGCAACAGTAACCTGGACAGGCTCAGGTGCGAAAACCGTGACCGTCAACTATGACAACGTAGTTGGTTGCAACGCGGCAAGCGCGACAGTGAAAAATGTCACCGTCAATGCATTGCCGATCCCAATAATTACAGGTCCCGTGACT
>JBAXBM010000336.1:0-1912 GCA_037141995.1 Candidatus Omnitrophota bacterium | reverse complement strand
GATAGATACGATCAGGGATATCTTGACCGGATCCTTCAACAGGTACGTAAAATTCTTTTAGCGCATCTTCAAAAGGGACCGCAGGTTTTTGAGCGTTTGAGGACAACGATGTTTTGGTATTTCCGCGAAGTGTTGCGCTGGGGATCGCATTCCCGGGTGGCGATGAGATATGACAGGCGCTGCCTGGAATATTGCATGGAAGCGCTGGTCGTGGCCGCGGTGCTGGATGACAAGATGGCGGCTGGTCGTAATGCCAGGATCATGGCTCTTGCGGCGGTTGTGGCTGAAGTTGTTAAGGTGCATGAAGCGTATTGTGTACAGGTTGATCTTGATCGGGACAGTAAGGACTTGTTGGTTAATTATGCGGCGGTATTAAAAAGTATGCAGGGGCGGTTGCTGCAAGAGGAAACGGCATGATCCCGTTGAAAGCGGAATATCAGAAGCCATACCGGCGTGTGTTTTTGGCCCAGGATCGTTCTGCCTGGGCGGCCTGCCCTGAAAAGCTGGGGGAAGGAGACCTTGTCCTGTCGTTTGATTATGGGGTTGTCCGTGATGTGCGGGGGGCAGGGTATCAGGCCGGGATTATTGATCATGTTGTCCCGGTGGAGGTGATGGAACGGCTGAATTATGATGTGTATAAATTTTTTGACCGCTGGTATCTTGATGCCGGCGGGCAGGATATTTTTAAACATATCGGCGTGCCTTTTGGAGATTGTTTCCAGCAGGATGTGTGGAATGACATTTCTTATCCGGCACGGATGGCGATTTGTTTATTAGCCATCAAGGGTTTTCAGGCGGAGTCGTTCTGGTGCGGCTTGCGGGAGCCCATTGCGCTTTCTTTGGCGCGCCGTTTCGGGCTTGCCCGGCAAGAATGGCAGGGGACGGTTGCCGGCAAGAATACGTATTATTTCCCGGTATTTGCCTGGATGGACATGATGGTTCGTCCGGCAGGTTTTTTGCCGTCGGTAAAGATGGGGATACGGCAGCTGCACTGTTTTTTATTCGATATAGCAGACATTTTTATGCGGGATAATCCGTCAGTCCCAGCGGTGTTTATCCAGCATTATTTCCCGACTAATCCGATTGTTTACCTCGCGGACAGTGAAAAAAGCCTTAAGATTTATCTTGATGGGTTTGTGGGGAACGGGATAAATAAATATTTACACCGGATCCTCCCGGTGCCATGGGTGAGGGCCTGTCACAGGCGCGCCGCGGCGCAACTTTTGGAGAGATTTGACCGGGAGCATTGTTGCCTTTTGGTGATTGACGGGGTGGATATCAGCGCGGATCTTTACATCATCCTGAGGGACAGAATTGCCCCACGCTTAGCCGAGTATGTTGCGACAATGGAAATGCTTGACCGTTATGTTGCCCGCCGTCGCCTTGACGTGATTGTTTTGATCGCGAATTTGGGGATGAAGGCGAATATGCTTTTGGCGCTTGGCAGGAAGAAAAAGATCCCCTCTTATATGGTCATTAACGGATATTTGTCGGGAGATTACCTTTCTGACAGCCGCAATGCCGAATGGATCAATGCTTACAGTGATGCGGTGAAGCATTATTATTACAAGGATGCGCCCCATGTGGTGGCGCTGGGTGATCCACGGATGGATGCTTATGTGGTGGCGGCCAGGACGCACGCGCCTTCTGTCCGGGAGCGTCCGCATGTTGTTATCGGCGCATCAGGTTATGATCCGATTCATATGTATGGGTGTTTGTCGGGAGAACTTGGATTCCTCGGCGATGTGCTTGATGTGTGCCGGCGGTGCCGTGCCAAGGGGCATGTTTTTGACATTACCCTCAAAGTCCGCAGAAACGGGTACGCGTCGCAAAACCGTGCGTTTTGCGCGGAGTTTTATCCTGACTTGAACATATCGATTGTTGATGCTGTGCCTATGATGCAGGTGCTGGC
>JBAXBM010000335.1:0-1920 GCA_037141995.1 Candidatus Omnitrophota bacterium | reverse complement strand
GAACGTGGTATTATCAAATTTGGGCAAGATGTTGACATTGTTGGTCTTCGCCCGGAAATTGGGAAAACGACAGTTACTGCTGTTGAAATGTTCCGCAAAGAACTTGATCAGGGACAGGCGGGTGACAATGTCGGTTTATTGCTTCGCGGTGTTGATAAAGAAACGATTGAGCGCGGGATGGTTCTTGCTTTACCAGGCTCAATTAAGCCGCACAAGAAGTTTAAATGTTCCGTTTATATTTTGACTAAAGAAGAAGGTGGGCGTCATACACCGTTTTTCAAGGGTTATCGTCCTCAATTTTATTTCCGTACAACCGACGTAACGGGAACGGCTGAACTTCCTGCTGGTGTTGAAATGTGTATGCCAGGAGATAACGCTGTTCTTACGGTTGAGCTTATTGTTCCGGTTGCTTGTGAAAAGGAACTTCGTTTCGCGATCCGCGAGGGTGGGAAAACAGTTGGAGCAGGTGTTGTTTCTGAGATTATTGAATAAGCGTCACGACCACGTCGTGAAGCGCCCGCTTGAGTAAGGCAGGCAGGGAATCCCGGCCCTAGATTGCGGGATAAAAAAACTAAGGTAGTAATGTACATGCAGAAGATACGTATCAAACTCAAAGCATATGATCATCGACTTATTGATCAGTCAACTCAGGAGATAGTGGATACGGCAATTCGGACTGGCGCCAAAGTTCATGGACCAGTACCGTTACCGACCAAGAAGGAGCTGTATACCGTTCTTCGTTCTCCTGTTATTGATAAAAAATCTCGTGAACAGTTCGGTCTTGCGACACACAAGAGGCTTATTGATTTAGTTGAGCCGACATCCAAGACTGTTGAGGCCTTACGGAAATTAAATCTTCCTGCCGGCGTGGACGTAGAAATCAAACAATAAAAGTTGGTAGTGCGTATGATCAGCGGATTATTGGGAAAAAAGATCGGAATGACCCAGATCTTTGATAAAGAAGGCAATGTTATTCCTGTTACAGCACTTGAGGTTGGTCCTTGTTATGTGCTTGAACTTAAAGAAAAGCCTGGCAAGGTTACTCTTGGGTTTGATGAAATCAGGGAATCAAAATGCACAAAACCTCGTTTGGGTTTTTTTAAGAAAGCAAAATCCCCTGCGCTTAGAACTGTTAGGGAATTCAAGTCGACTGATAATAGTATATATCAGATTGGTCAGCAGTTGAGAGTTGATATTTTTACAGCTGGTGATTATGTCAGTGTCATCGGGACCTCTATCGGTAAGGGTTTTCAAGGTGGTATCAAACGGTGGAATTGGCATGGTGGTGATGCGGGGCATGGTTCGATGCATCACAGAAGAATCGGTTCAAATGGTGCCAATACTTATCCTGGACGAGTTTTATTAGGAAAAAATATGCCTGGGCATATGGGGGATGATAGGGTCACAGTGCAGAATCTTCGTGTTATGCAAGTTAATTTAGAAGATAATTTGATACTTGTAAAAGGTGCTGTCCCCGGTTGCAAGAATGGTCTTCTGGTTATTGAAAAATCGTTTAAGAAGCAGTTTAAATCTCTTGATGAAGTCAAAGAAGTTGTTGTCCATAAAAAGAACCCGATGAAGCAAGCTAAAGCTGCGGCAAAGGGTAAGTCGAAGAAATAAGATATTGAACGTAGAAAAGTGTGAAGGCTTAATTTAAAGCTTTCAACAGGATAAGGTAAAAAAGTAATGCCTAAGCTCACAGTTTATAATATTGAAGGCAAAGAATCCGGATCGATTGAATTGCCGGAAATTTTCAGTAGTAATGTAAATATTGCTGTTTTACTTAAGGCTGTCTTAATGAATCAAGCCAACAAGCTTAAGGTTAATGCTGCAACTAAGACCCGCCTTGAAATTTCAGGGGGGAATAAAAGCCTTTCCGCCAAAAAGGTACTGGGCGTGCCAGACAAGGTTCGTCCCGTT
>JBAXBM010000334.1:0-1921 GCA_037141995.1 Candidatus Omnitrophota bacterium | reverse complement strand
CCAATGCGAAAAAAACAACGTTCATTAGATGAAGAGGCGGGGTCCATCAATAACGTACGTGACGAAAGTCCTTGAGCAGCCATTATATAAAATACAATTATATTTAAATTTTATAAAATGAAAAATTAAACAGCAGTTATACCTCGTACATAGATAAAGCAGTCCGACGGATGCGACGAAGGGTTTTGTTCATCAGTCAATCCATTGAGAATAACGTTTACGCTTAATCTGTCGTTTATAGAAGTAATAAAAGAATATCCAATGCCCCAAGAACCGTTTTGCGAAGAATAAGTATTCATCACACTATTTTTCACATCACCAGCCAAACTCTTATGATAATTGAGAGCAAGTTCAGAATAAGTCTGAATCGGATACCTCACTGGTTGGTCATTGCCGCTAACAGTGGCTTCCACTCGTGAACCCACATTCTCAATTCCAGGGACCCATTCGCACGCATAATTATCGTATAATAGACTATTTCGGTGTGCTTGTTTAATAAATGATAGAGAGATGCTATCATAAAAAGTTGGGCTATTCACAGCGAATGTGGCGTTGCTGGAAATAAGCGTCTGCGTAATTAAAGACACAGTTTGAAAGACAACAGGGTTTTGGGAAGGTACTTCTACAGTTTCATACCAACCGAGTTGCAAATCCAAGAAAGAATATTGAAGGGCGGCGATATTGGCGGCGATGTATTCAGGAGTTGCCGTAGAATAAAGGGCTTCAATAGCCGAACACAAGTTAAATAGAACTTTCATTTGAGGAAAGCGACTTTGTCCTAAATCAACTTCACTTTTGTTCAACGCAATCTCTGGTTTAAAGGAAAAAGGAATAGAAAAAACAGTACCGACAACACCAGGCAAGGTGACGGTATTAGGGGCAACTTGCGACCCGAGCAGGGCAACATTGTTTTGAGAGCCACAGAGCTCAATTGTCGCCATAGAGGAAGTGTTAATGCCTTCTAAAGTAAGCTTGGACTGTTTCATCATTGAAGCCCAGCGAGGGTACATAGAGTTTTGTTCGAGGGTTCTGTCATTTACGCTGCAACTCGAATTCCTAAAGAACGAGTGTACACCTGCGTAAGGATTGACGAAAACGGAATCGGCTTTGGTACAAGGAACCCAATCAGTAGAACCAGGTGCTTGTTTTTGAATGTTAAGCCAACCAGAGACGCGAAGCGAACCAGCTTTAACGGCACGACCAGGACGGAGTTTGAGGGTAAAATCGACAATATCGTTTGCAGAATACAGAGGTTTGATGTTCAAAGGTTTGACGGCGTTGTAATAGGTCATTATATAAAATACAATTATATTATTATTTTATAAAATTGAGAGATTTACCATCGAGTATTTCCCTTACGATGAATATTAGGATTCATTGGCGTTGGCATAGTAGGAAAAGCTGGACGAACGACGGCGTTAATAACCGTAGCGGGTTTATCAAATAAAATATTTTCAGGCTTGATTTTCACTTCTAAAGCAACAGGTTCGGGCTTTTTTTCTTCTACTTTTTTTTCCTCGGCTTTTTTGGCAATTTTTTCTTTTTTAATTTTTAAAGTTTCTTTTGTATTTTCATTTAAATCGGTTAAGAGCTCTGTCATTTTATCTAATTTAGTTGCGTATTTCTTTTCAAAGATAGCATCAAGCTCTTTCTCCTTAATAATCGGGTCAACAACTTTTTTGGCTTCTCGGTTCTTGCGTACGGTTTCTCGCATATCAGATAATCTCTCAAGCATGGCTAATTTTTTATCTTCAGTCAAATCGGGTTTCTTGCGAGGTTTCTTTTCAGGTTTATTATTAATTAGTGCTAATAGTTCATCCTTCGTCAGTTTATCCATTGTCTTATATATAATGCTTAATAAAAAAAATAAATGAATTAAACAAACTTTGTATAATATACTAAATGATAAACCTAGTATATT
>JBAXBM010000333.1:0-1926 GCA_037141995.1 Candidatus Omnitrophota bacterium | reverse complement strand
CATCGACAGATCCAGCTTTCCAAATGGCCGCCAGACCAGCAATAAAAGACCCAACAGAATATTGCTCAAGCGCATTAAACGGCAGTGAGAACAGCCATTGTCCAGTTCCTAAAACGGTTGTAGAACCAACAAACATACTAATATTTACTGTTATATTTGATCCGCTTCTTGCATAGGTTCCTGTGATTGTTCCGTTGCCAAGAGAAGCATCGGAATTTGTCGAAGAAAGTACAGGGGTGTAACTGGAGAAATCACCCATCGTGTTCCCAACGACAGATGAGCCTGTTCCGAATTGGTTATTTCCAACCCCGTAAAATCCTGTCACTCCATTTAATACATTAGAAAAGGGTGTTCCAGAAATATTGGCATTTACAAAGTTGTTTGACTCAACAATTACCCTAGTTGCAGAAACATTAGAAAACGTAATAAATGCAAGTGCAGCAGTGCTTGAAAATGAATTACATCTTATAGATACGCAGGAACTAAAGTTACCAGCAGTTCCCAAAAGCATAGTTTTGCTAAAACTTATTTCTGTCGTTGTCGCTGTTTCAAACGAATTTCCCTGAATCAATAAATTGTAAGTGTCTGTAATTTGGCACGATATTGAACCAGCATTAAAATTGTTGTTTGTAAAAACGTGGGTGTTGCCACCATCGTCTGCAATATGAACGCCAGTGGTGGTATTGAACTGGCAGCCGTCAATCGTAATCTGATTCGTATAAAATGAATTTGCGCCAACAGTGTGACTTGCGCCATTGACAAGCCAAGCACCTACGCCACCAGCCCGGGCAATTATGTAGCAGTTTTGCAATCGAACAATTTCAGATTGATCTGGCCGGGTTCGGCCTTAATTTCCTGGAGACAGACAATATCCGGCGACTCGTGTATGAGCCATTCCACAAGGCCTTTTGACATTGCCGAGCGGATACCGTTGACGTTATACGAAATGATTTTTGCCATGCGAGATGTCGCTTTCGAAAAATGGTGAAGCCCGCGCGCGGAATTCTTTGTGTGCACCGTGATGGAACAACCGGATCCGGAATGAAGCATAAAAAAATACTAAACTCCCATTCCAATTGCCACTGCGCCCAAGGAGAAAGAATGCGGGGCCGGTGCCGGCACGCATCAGCATCATTGATGCGGCAATGAATCTTTCGTATCTTATCGGTGATCACTCAGCGTCATCGATAGTCCCTGTCTGAGGGAGCGCAGCGGCCGAAGAATCTAAAAAACGTCAGCAACGGGGAGCATGAATTCCATGCTGCCTGTATCGGCCACTCTGGTAGATCCTTCGCTTCGCTCAGGATGGGACAATGACAATAGCGCACACTGAGCAGTTACTCTTCACTATTACATCCCCAATTGAGTAAAAGAAACTACACTACATTATCGGAGCAGCACACATGGTCTCTCATCAACCGAAATTTCGCATGGTATGCATCGCCTTGCTTCTGTGCATAGTGGCCGCCCCTTCCGCACTCTTGGCCCAACCGAACGCAGCGGGCGAACCGAACACGATCATCGACACATCGGGCCTCATGGATTGTGCGCATCACTGGTGGGACATCTCCGACGAAGACCACATCATCACGCCGCTTCCCGGCCAACAAAAATATCCGGCAACGGCAATAACGGGCATTGCCGACAACATGCTTCTGTATCAGAAAACAAACGGCGGCTGGCCGAAGAATTACGACATGCAGGCGATCCTGACGAAAGAGCAGAAGGCCCTTCTCACAACAGTTGAAGGCGCCACGAACACAACGTTCGACAACGGCGCGACGCATTCGCACATTGAGTATCTGGCCGAAGCCTACACGCGCACACACGACGCGCGGTACAGGGATGCGGTCGTGCGCGGCATCGATTTTCTCCTGTCGGCACAATACGCAAACGGAGGCTGGCCTCAATTCTATCCGGAGAAGA
>JBAXBM010000332.1:0-1931 GCA_037141995.1 Candidatus Omnitrophota bacterium | reverse complement strand
CTGCGCGACGCCGCCATTGCCGGGATGCTTGATTTTATTGTTCTTAGATATTTTAATGTTGCCGGATGGGATACTCGCCGGGCGTGGCCTGCCGGGGGGCGGCCGGTACCGACGCATCTTATTTCCAATGCCATGAAAGCCCTGCGCGGCGGCGGTGACATGACTGTCTGCGGTACGGATTATAAGACGCCTGATGGTACGGGAGTGCGTGACTTTATCCATGTTCTTGACCTGTGCGCGGCGCACTTACTGGCGCTTGAAGCATTTAACAGGGGCATTAAGAATGAAATTTTTAACCTGGGCAATGGCAACGGGTTTTCGGTGATGGATGTGATCAAGACCGCGTCCGCTGTTGCCGGCAAGCCGGTGCCTTACGGCACAGGGCCCCGCCGTCCCGGTGATGTGTCTACCATTGTGGCGTCTTCGGCTAAAGCCCGGGAAGTGCTGGGATGGACGCCGCGGCATGATCTTCAAGCGATCCTTCAGAGTGAGTGGGCCCGGAAAATTTAGGCTTTTTTAGTTGGCATGGTTTAACGCGGCATAAAGAAAAGGATGTTATGCAGAAAAAGCGTGTGGCTCGTCCGTGGGGATTTTATACGGTCCTTAACGTCGGCAAGGGGTTTAAGGTAAAACTGGTCGAGGTCCTCCCGGGGCACCGCCTGAGCCTCCAGCGCCATAAATACCGTAGCGAGCATTGGGTTGTCGTGAGCGGGACAGCCAAAATCACCAATGGGCGGAACACCCTTTTCCTTGAACATAATGAAAGTGTGTATATTCCCAAGACAACGCTGCATCGGCTTGAAAACCCCGGGAAACAAAAACTGCTCAAGATTATCGAAGTTCAGTGCGGTGAATATACGGGTGAGGATGATATCGAGCGGCTGGATGATGATCACGGACGCCTTGTCGGGCGTGGTTGAGGTTTGAGTATTTTTTCAAAAGGAGTTTTATGAAATGTGCGCTGATAACGGGTATTACCGGGCAGGATGGGGCATACCTTGCGGAATTGCTGCTGGGTAAGGGATATGAGGTGCATGGCATCAAACGGCGCAGTTCTCTCATTAACACCCAGCGCGTTGATCATTTGTACCTGGACCCGCATGAGAAAGATGTCCGCCTGAAACTGCATTACGGGGATATGACGGATGCCACGAATTTGATCCGCATTATCCAGGAAGTTCAGCCGGACGAGATTTATAATCTGGCGGCGCAGTCGCATGTGCAGGTATCTTTTGAAACGCCGGAGTATACGGCTAATTCCGACGCCCTAGGTACGTTGCGCGTCCTTGAGGCGATCCGCATCCTCAAGCTTGAAAAGAAAACACGTTTTTATCAGGCGTCGACATCCGAGCTTTACGGCAAAGTTCAGGAAACGCCGCAGAAAGAAACAACGCCGTTTTATCCGCGCAGTCCGTATGCCGCGGCAAAGTTATACGCGTACTGGATTACAGTCAATTACCGTGAAGGATACGGCATTTTTGCGTCGAACGGTATTTTGTTTAATCATGAATCCCCGTTGCGCGGTGAGACGTTTGTGACGCGCAAGATCACACGTGCGGCGTGCCGTATCAAACTGGGCCTGCAGAAAAAGGTTTATTTGGGCAACCTGAATTCCAAGCGTGACTGGGGCCATGCGAAAGATTATGTGGAGGGAATGTGGCGTATCCTTCAGCATGACATGGCTGATGATTTTGTCCTGGCGACGGGAAAGACATACGCGGTGCGCGAATTTGTGAATCTGGTGTTCGCGGAGCTTGGTATTGATATTGCCTGGCAAGGTGAAGGGGTGAACGAGAAAGGGATTAATCAGAAGACCGGAAACGTGGTGATCGAGATTGATCCGCGTTATTTTCGTCCGACGGAAGTTGATCTTTTACTGGGAGATGCGTCCAAAGCCAAGGAAAAGCTCGGCTGGGAGCCGAAGTGTTCTC
>JBAXBM010000331.1:0-1938 GCA_037141995.1 Candidatus Omnitrophota bacterium | reverse complement strand
TCCGATATGGCCAGAGGGGCTGCGAGAGTGATGGGGTTTAAGCTCATGGTTAATTTCCGCCGGCCTTACGCGGCCAGGTCTGTGCAGGAGTTTTGGTCGCGCTGGCACATATCGTTGTCGACTTGGTTTCGGGATTATGTTTATATTCCGTTGGGCGGAAGCCGTTGCGGGCATGCCAGGACGGTGCGTAATTTATGGGTTACGTTTTTGATTTCCGGTTTGTGGCATGGCGCCAATTGGACATTTGTTGTTTGGGGGGGTATCAACGGTATTTATGTTGCCTTCCAATCGTTATGGGGCGGGATGATGAAAAAGACAGGGGGGCAGGCAAGGTTCTGCGTGCCGTCAGGTTTGTATGTGGCAGGTACTTTTTCTTTGATTTGCCTGGCGTGGATATTTTTTCGTGCGGAAACCGCCGCGCAGGGGGGCCTGATCGTCAAACGCATCCTGATGTTTGCAGGAGATCTTCCAGGCCTTATGATGAATGGCATGGCTGGTTATATCTCCGGCAAGGGGTGGGCATTGACGCGCATGGAGCTTTTACTGGTTTTTGTTTTTATTCTTGGCATGGAAGTGATTGAATATGCGCATGAACATCATGATATGGGGTGTTTGTTGAGGCAGTGGCCTGCATGGATGCGCTGGTCAGCATATTATGTTTTGTCCGGAGTGATTGTTGTCTTTGGTGTTTTCGGCAACAACCAGTTTATTTATTTTCAATTTTAACCCGCATTTTTCAATACGAAGAGGTAAAGCGGGTTGCTGTGCCCCGGACGGGCAGGCCGGGGGTCCCGGGCCTTTGCTTGATATTAAAATTATGGAAGGCCAGTTGGAATAATAACGCGCGTCTTTGTGTGAACGGTATCATTCGGGGAATAACGGCTGATGAACAATCCGGGTTTAATGACCTCAGTATTTGTTAAGAAAATATTATTGCTCTTATTCCCGTTGATGGTTATTATCGGTGCTGTCAATTATGGCGTTGATCCTGCAAGTCTTTTTCATTCCGGTGAAGAAGCGCGCATGGCGCGTGTTCTTCTTGAAGGAGGTCAGGTCAGGATTGGATCTAATTTTGATGAAAGGATTTTTCAAAGAAATTTCATCCTTAACTTGAAGGATCCCCGCGATACCGTTATCCTTGGTTCAAGCCGTTCTTTGGGGGTTGACAGGACAATCGTGCCGTCCGGTTCATTATTTAATAGTTCGGTTTCCGGGGCGAGTCTGGAGGATTTTTTAGCTGTTTACGGCCTTTATCGGGAGTGCGGCAAGTTGCCGAAGACTTTGATTTTATCGCTGGATCCATGGCTGTTGAATAAAAACAATGGGCAGGTGCGGTACAGGTCGCTTTATCTTGAGTATGCGCGGCTGATCAAACTCCTTGACGGGGGCGGCAGGGTGCCGGCCATGAACCCTCTGTATAAAATGGCGGAATTGTTTTCGGTTACTTATTTTCAGAATGCTTTAAAAGTCGGGGTCCGGAAGCTGATCGCGCGGCGGGGGGTAGGTGAGGTGGCTTCAGGGGCGCAGGAAACCGGGAATAGCGAGAGCGTAAAAATGCCGGACGGTTCCATGTCGGACACGATGTTCACGGCGGCGCAACAGGCCGGCCAGGCGGATGAAGAGGCTGTGAAATATGCCTCGGAAAAAGATGTTTACAGTTTGGCGCGTTTTTTTGAGATGGATCCCCGGTTGAAAAACTTGTTTGAACGTTTTGTGGCGCGCGTGAGGCAGGACGGGGTTAAAGTTGTTTTTTTGTTCAGCCCGTATCATCCCTTGGCTTATGAAAAAATGGCGGTACGGCTTGATACAAGGATTATCCTGGATTGTGAAAAATATTTCCGGGATTTTGCCGGGCGAGAGGATATCCTGGTCATCGGATCCTATGACCCCCGGCGTTGCGGTTTTGTAAACAGTGATTTTATGGACGGGATGCATTTA
>JBAXBM010000330.1:0-1959 GCA_037141995.1 Candidatus Omnitrophota bacterium | reverse complement strand
AGCTGCCAACCGTTCGTCAAGTGATGCTGTTCCGTGTTCGAAGGTGTCAATAGCGTGTTCCGTGTTTAGATTTATCGCAATATGAACTCGCCCTTTTCCGTCGTGCTTAATAATTTCATCAACATACGCCGACTTCGTTCGGATTGAGACGTTGACTTCAGAATACTTTGCGACCATCTTCATGAGGAAGTCGGATTTCCCTGCTAAATGATCGATGGCAAAAAAATCGGTAAATTCTGACGCCGTTAAGATCAGTTTGAATTTGCGATTTGCTGTAAACCATCCTTTAATTGTAGCCCGATCAACGTAGAAATCCTCATAAGGAATATCGAATTCTTTAACGTTGTTCTTATGCAATAACTTATGGATCCATTTCTGATGGGACGCATAGTAGTCGATTGCCTTTGAATCCGTATCAATCCTGGCGTCAGCGAATTTTACACGCAGGTCATCAGAGGTCTCCCGAAGTCCTGCTGGAATTTTAAATAACCGCTGCTTGAGACTATGCGAAATTTGCGTCCACATGGTAAGTATTGCAGCGTGCGCTACTGGAGCAGCTCTAATTATTTTTTCTGCATCAGCAATATTTGAGTAGATGTAGTGTTCAGGCGTCTGGTTCAGTTGCAGATAACAGAACTCACAGTTCGCGGCACACATCCAACCAAGGTTTAAAATTGTCCCAAGGTCTTCAACAATATCCCCTGGTGACGCGAATGTTGTTATGAACGGCGATTTACGTCGGGAGATGATAGCGGATTCCTTCATGTGAAGGAATTTGTCTCGCGAGGTTGTTACGGGATACTTAAAATTACCCTTGGGCAAATTGATTATCGATTCAACCGGGTTACACTTCTTCACACGCGCCAAGATTTCTCTTGTCTTGGAGTCGTAACGTGCCTCAGCCTTAACGTAGATGCGCTTGGGAATGAACATAAGACAATGAAGTTAGTGAACGCCTTCGGATGTCGGATGGGGCCGGACCCTTGGATATTTCTATATACCGGTATTTGTGAATAGTTGCAATCGGAAAATTCTTTTACACGAAACGAGCCCCCCATCCAGCGATGCCCAGTTTCCTGGGCACCGCCCTCTGAGGATGACCTCCGGTTACAAGCTTTTGTTCACTACCGCCAGAGTCGGAAAAGAGGATAGGGCTTGATATACACGCTTGGACTTCGTTTTACCGAAAATGTCTGGCCCCAAGGCACCGCTGTAAATTGATATACATGTCCATCTGCCGAAAGGAGAATAAAAGTTTTCTGAGTCGATGATGGGGAAAGCTTAATTACATCCATGTAGTATTTACAATCCTCGACTGCCCCGCTCTTTTCCACTTTCGCAACTGCGATACCCCCAGAATTTACAACGTCGATTAAACAGTAAAAATTATGCCAATCTACCCCTGCCGGATTATGTGGCCGATGCCCACTCGACGGAATTTTTCTGGACGGCGTTTTATAAAATGGCGCGACTACTCGCGGGGACCCAAAGTCAATTCCTGTCCGCCGTCGAATAACTTTTAATTCCAATATTCCGCCTGTGAAGCTTACAAGTCTTGCAGGAGATTTATAGACATTTTGGTTTAAGAACTGGTTTTCAACAATAACACGGCATTCTTTTAATGTCCCTGCGCCTAGGACTTGTATCCCACCACCCCATTTTTCTTTTCTTAGTGCAACGGCCACAAAGTATTTATTCCATTCAGGATCATGCGATCCCATTACTACGGCCATAAGGCCCTCCTTCGATAATGACAGCGCCTCCTGCGCCGCCTGTATAATTGTATAACGACCCGACCGGGTGTTTCCCGGTCGAGCCTTTGAGCTACTCCGTCATTGCCAAGTAAACAGCGTAGGCAACGGCAATTGCTGATAGTAACAGGTCGTCCCAACTTGCCGAGTTTGATGACACTCGTTTCGCTTCCCCTGCCGCAAGGTAATCGTCTTGAAGTCGTGTCCG
>JBAXBM010000329.1:0-1959 GCA_037141995.1 Candidatus Omnitrophota bacterium | reverse complement strand
AAGCATCCATGAATTTGGCAAAACGCTCTTTTCTTTTTTCCAGCTGCCGGAATTGCGACGCCGCGATGCCTTTTAAAACATCCAGGAGCTGTGCTAATTCGGTGTTAAATATCAGCTCCTTTTTAAGCTTCTGGGCAGATTCCATATCCCTTTATTCCGTTTCTATCTTTTGGATATACCGGGCCAGGAAAGCATCCAATTCCCCCGTCAACAAGGGCGTCAACTCCGTGGCTGATTCCAGTGCCGCGGCCAGTTGCGGGGCGGCCGCGGACAATTCGCCTGCCAGGTTGTTCTTGAACGTATTAATCATGGCTGCAGAAAGCCCGTCCAGCATCTTCCTGTCCAAAGTATATAAAAGGACGATCATTTCCGCCACGGATACCGGAAAATTCTTTTCCTGGGTCAAAATAACCGTGATTATTTCACCCCGGCGTAATTTATACAGCACCACCGGGCTCAGGCTTGATTTCAATTTTGTGAGGCGCTGCAATTCTTTATAATGCGCGAATTCCAGGCGGATGGCGCCGGCCAGGCCTTTTAAGACCGGATGTTGTACCTTTCGCCCGATAATCGATACCGACAAGGCAAGATCCACCGCCGGTTTAAACCCTTCCGCGAACAGCGATGAACTCAAATAGATCTGTCCGTCTGTCATGGAAATAAGGTTGGACGGGATGAACCCCGTCACATTCTGCTGGAGTGTTTCAACAATCGGGAAAAACGTCATCGAACCGCTGCCTGAAAGTTCATGGAGCTTGCCGGCCCGCTCCATCAGCTGGGAATGAATGTAATAAATATCACCGGGATAGGCTTCCCGCCCGGGCGGCCTTTCCAGCAACAGTGAAATTTGACGGTATGCCCAGGCATGTTTGGTCATATCATCAAAAACGACCAGGACATCCTTTCCCCTGAAAAGAAAATATTCGCCCAGCGCGGCCGCGCTGTAAGGCGCCAGGTACTGCTGGGCCACTGTGGCGCAGGCAGGCGCGGCGACAACCAGTGTGTGGTCCAGCGCGCCGCCCGATTTAAGGAGCTGAACCACTTTTGTCAATGAAGAAGAACTTTTGCCGATACAACAATAAATACAAACAACATCCCTGCCTTTTTGATTCAGGATGGCATCCACCGCCACCGTTGTTTTGCCGGTCATCCGGTCACCTATGATCATTTGGCGCTGCCCCCTGGCAACAGGGACAATGGCATCGATCATCTTGATGCCGGTTTCAAGGCTGTCCGTAACGCCCGCCCGGTCCATGGTTTCAGGCGCCTCTCGAAATACAGGGGAATACTCCACCCCTGAAGAAACAAGGTCTTTCCCGTCGACCGGCTCTGCCAGAGCATTCACGATCCGGCCCATGAATGCCTGACCGACGGGGATCTTGAATTCCTGCTGGACACAGGACACTTCCTGCCCGATCCTGACGCGGGATTCATCACCTAAAATCAGCACCAGAACCTCACCCGCCGAAAACCCCGCGATCAGGCCCCTGTTCCCATCGGAGAAAGTAACAAGCTGGCCGTTCATGAACGAGCTCAGGCCCGTGACGCGGGCAATGATTTTCCGGACAGACTTGACCCTGCCGATTTCCTTAAGCCTGATAGTAGACGGATCCAGCATGCTTTGCATAAATTCTTATATCCTTGCTATTTACTTTTGAAAAAAGCAACAAGGCATTCATCCAGGCCTTTGGTAATTTCCGGCGTCAGCTTTTTTTGCCGGATCAGCGCGTCAACCATAACAGGATAATGATCCCCGGCAAACCGCAAGATATCATGTTTAAACCGTTCAACTTCCGGCCATGAAACCACGTCAAGTATTTTCTGCCGCAGCGCGTAAAGAAAAAGGATTTCTTCCTCCAGCGGCCGCGGGCGTGACTTGTCCTGGATAAACAGGCGCGATATGACATCGCCTCTTTCCAGGCGTTGCGCGACGTCCCGGGATATCCCTGTCTTGAACCG
>JBAXBM010000328.1:0-1999 GCA_037141995.1 Candidatus Omnitrophota bacterium | reverse complement strand
CTGTCCGGCTATAAATTAAATCGGTTATAAAATACTGAACAGCTTTTATAGTCTCAAAACGAGGGTGCCCGCCAACTTTTAAGGTCTTATAGAGGGTTTTCTCTGCCCAAGCCAGTATCTTTTGCGTTTCAGGATGTTTATGATGCCTATTATGGTTCAGGGCGTAGCGTGTAAGTGGCGGCGTGAGCTACAAATGAAATCACAACAAAGTGAAAAGTGTCATTTTATGCGTTAGCGTACGATTTTTTCCGAATTCTGAGGCGCCCCCCATGAAGCATCTTGTGTCATGGCAGTTTTTCAATCTTCAGGTTGTCGTGGTTTCTCCCGCCTCATCAGCAAGAGGAAGGCGCACTGTTGCACAAATACGTGATCCCGTGGCCTCAAGCCTCACCTGGCCATTATGCCGTTCAATGATCTGCCGGACCAGCCAGAGCCCCACACCAGCTCCAGTGAAATCAACATTTTTGAGGCCTCGAGTGTATTTATCAAAGAACGCTTCTCCCTCTTCGGCAGTAAAAGTCTCTCCCTGATTTTGAATGCTTATGGCTACCACGCCCCGCTCTATGCGGCTTTCGACCTCAATAGGTGAATTAGGCAAAGAGTATTTGCGGGCATTGTCGAGGAGGTTGAAAAGCGCTGTTTTCAGGTTTTGGGGAGCGCCGACAATGGTTTGGATTTCTGAAGTCTCAGTATAGCTAAAAGTACGAAGAGGCCACATTGCCTGCATGAGTCTAACCGATGAAGAGAGAAAAGGAGCAACCGCTATACGCTCCACTCCGTCTTTTTTGCCCGGCTCAGAGAGACGGCTGCGTTCCAATGAGTTATCCATCACCTCAACAAGCCTGCTGACAGCACGGTGCATGGCGGTGAGTTCTTCGTCGTATCCGCTTTGATTATTTTCTTCCTGGAGATCAATGATGTCGAGGTTGCCGCTGATAACCGTAAGAGGAGCGCGGTATTCGTGTGATAATATCGAAAGAAATCGGTGCTGCTGCTGGTGTGCCTGTTGTTCGGAGGCAAGTGCTATTTCGAGCTGGCTCTTGCTGTTGCGAAGTTCCAGCGTCATGGTATTGGCAAGCGTCACCGCCTTCCGTTCAGTCTCTTTTACGGCATCAAGCTCCCGGCGGGCGCTCTCGGCCAGGACATGTTCAGACCTCCTGATCCGCTCAGAGAGCGCAATGGATATCAGGATCATGTGGATCAGGCTGGTAAACTGAACAGTATTCATATCCCATAAAAAACCAAGCGGTATGATGCCCATCAGACGAAGCAGCATATGAAAATAACCAACCGTGCTGACGGCAAAGGCAACAACAATAAAGATTCCTATCCCGGGCAGATGGCGAACCAGCCTGATGCTCAGCACCATCTGCAAGACAGCCAGCGTTAATGTTCCGATAAAGGCAAGCGGCGCAATAAACGGATAATAGCCGAAAGGCACTGCAGCCATAGTCAGAAAACCAACCAGTGAGAGCAACCGCATATAGCGCAGGCTCCATGAATCGGCAACCGGGAAAAAGAGTTTGCGGGAGAACTCGCTGTACACCAGAATATTAGCCCCAATTCCACCATAAATAAGGTAATCGGAGACAAGGTGCACTATTGAGGGAAACAGAAGCGTCAGATGACCCTCAGCAGCAAAATTGAAAATTATTCCGGCCAGCAGATAGAGAGAATAATAGAGGAAAAGTGTATCACGGATTAAAACATAAAAAATGATGTTTATCACAAGAAGCGTCAACGTAATGCCGAGAAAGAGTGACTGCAGGATGATATGACGGTTGGTTGAGTCGCGCAGGTCTTCGGTTGTTTGAATCTGTCCGGCAAGACTGATGGAGCTTTTTGAGAAAACCCGTGCATAGACGATGAGCGGTTCAGAGGTCGGCAGAACAACTGGAACAACAAAGTCTGGATGGAGGACGGGACGCTGAAGTGCAGGAATGTGGTTGCCAAGACGAACGGTATGGTAGGATGAGGCAAGCGCGGGATCCCTGCCTGG
>JBAXBM010000327.1:0-2031 GCA_037141995.1 Candidatus Omnitrophota bacterium | reverse complement strand
GGTTCCGTGAGGGGTATTGAAATAGATATCTACTCGACCAATTCTCCGCAAGCCTTTCTTATAAAAAAAGTTAAGTGATAATTCGTTTGGTGCGGTCGTCGATTGTATTTGAAAAACAAGATCAAAGACATGGCGATCAGCCGGTAGTGTGCTGTAATATATTTAACAAAAAATTAAATTTTATCTATTGTTGGATTATAGCTGAAGCTCTCGGCGTCGCAGGCGTGCGGTGTGTCAAAGGCCTACCTAATACCTTGACATAATGTCGCATAAATTATATACTTTATGCGACAGGAGTTATTATATATGAATATGCAAACTATTGATAAAAGAGTTACTTACAGGATATATGGAAATAAGAGGGGGTGGGTATTCACTTCAAGCTGTTTCTATGATATAGGAAGTCAGTTTGCGGTAAGAAAGGCTGTTGAGCGTCTGGCGGCATCAGGAGTTATTCGTCGTCTCGCACCAGGGCTTTATGATTATCCCCGGCAACACCCTGTTCTCGGGGATCAGTTGCCTGGGTATGATCAGATCGGCAGAGCCCTGGCTGGTCAGCGCAAGTTGAAACTGCAACCTTCGGGTGCTTACGCGGCCAATCTTTTGGGGCTTACCGAGCAGGTTCCCGCCAAAGTTGTTTTTCTGACAGATGGAGCATCGCGCAAGGTGGTTATAGGGAAGCAAGAGATCATTCTTAAGAGAACAACGCCAAAGAACATGGCGGCGGCGGGGCGTATCAGCGGGCTGGTTATTCAGGCATTGCGTGACCTCGGTAAAGGGAATGTGGATGACGGGGTCATCAGCAAACTGAAGAGGCGCCTGAGTCAGTTAGACAAAGAGCAGTTGTTGAAAGATATTTCGTGCGCTCCGGAGTGGATCGGGGCGATTTTTAGAAAGATGGTGGTGTGATATGGATAAATTCGCTTGATGTTGTGGAGAAGGACTTCTGGGTCTGCTGGGTATTGAAACAGATATTCCTGCTGGAAGACATTGGCGAGCATCTGACGTTCAAGGGTGGCACATCATTGTCCAAGTGCTATAACGCCAGCGCCACGCTCAGGGCTGTGATTGATGGGGCTACGACGAATGGCGCATTATCTTGATTACGTCGCCTCGACACTAATTGACAAATAATCAAAATTCATTTATTCTTTTATTGCTATTTATAATGGCTTATCCTAACAAGCGTTATTAAACAATTTGCAAATACAGCATATATGTTGTACATTTATATCAAAAGGATGATGGATGCTCAAACATATTTATTTCTTTTTGGACGAGCATGGTCGTAGCCCTGTTGAGCAAGTTTTAAAAGAGCTTTCTCGAAAAGAAGATATGAAAGTTAGGGCGTATTTGAAAATCCTGAAGGAATATGGGCATGCTCTTCATCGGCCAATAGCTGATTACTTAGGAGATGGTCTTTACGAATTACGACCACAAAGTCATCGGGTATTTTATTTCTTCTTTTTGAAAGATTCAGCTGTGTTACTGCATGTAATTAGAAAAAAGACAGATAAAATTCCTGCTAACGATCTTGCATTATGTATTAAGCGGAAGAATGAAGTTGAAGCATTAAAGAATATTAAGGAAATCGACGGATAAGAAGGGGCTATTTATGGCAAATGTTTCTATAAAAAAAGCTGATCACTTGTTGGACGAACAAACAATGTCTTCTGAATTTCGACGTGGCTTTCAAGGCGAATATGCCAAGGTTCTTTTAACCCAAAAGATCGCTGAAATAAGAAAGAAAAGTCGTATTGATCAAAAAACATTGGCCCATCGTTTGGGGGTGTCTCAGCAAGTTATTTCAAGGATTGAAACGGGCGAAAATAATAATCTTACAATTGATACTTTATCCAAACTTGCGCAAGCATTAGGACATACGGTTAGGATTTCGTTTCATAAAGTTTCCCGGAAGGCTGCTCTTGAAATTGCCTGATGAATTCCTTATCATCACTCATAACTTCCGACTTACAGAAAACTAGTGTGTGCGCCAAGAAAAGCTGACATAGACGAGTTGGCGAAGAAAAA
>JBAXBM010000326.1:0-2031 GCA_037141995.1 Candidatus Omnitrophota bacterium | reverse complement strand
GTCCTGAAGGAGCTTCTGTACCGACGTATTAAAATCCTTCTTCTGCTTCTTGTCTTCTTCAAGGCGCGTGCAAATCTCGTCGATCGCTTCAGCCACAATCGTATTCAGCGCGACATTCGGGCCGGCGAGCGAGAATGACGATCCCACCGCGCGGAACTCGAACTTGGAGCCCGTGAACGCAAACGGCGAGGTACGGTTACGGTCCGATGAATCACGCGGGATCACCGGCAGTGAATCAACGCCGACATGCAACGTGCCACCCTGCTTGGTATTTTTCAGGTCGCCCTTTTCAATCTGATCAATGATGTCATTCAGCTGATCGCCCAAAAAGACAGACACAATCGCCGGCGGCGCCTCATGCGACCCCAGGCGGTGATCATTTCCCGCCGAAGCGACTGTCGCGCGCAGGATGTCCGCATGCGTGTCAACGGCCTTGATAACCGCGGCCAGCGTGACAAGGAACTTGGCATTCTCGTGCGGGTTATCACCCGGAGAGAGCCAATTCTTACCGTCAGGCCCGACAATAGACCAGTTGTTGTGTTTGCCGGAACCATTGATGCCCTTAAAAGGCTTCTCGTGCAGGAGGCACACAAACCCGTGCTTCTCGGCAACCTTCGACATGGTTTCCATGAGGATCATGTTGTGATCAACAGCGATATTGAGCTCTTCAAACACCGGCGCCAGTTCATACTGGGCAGGCGCGACCTCGTTATGGCGCGTCTTCGCCGGGATGCCGGCCTTCCACAATTCACGGTCAAGCTCTTCCATAAATTCAACGATACGCACCTTGATGGCCCCGAAATAATGATCCGCCATCTGCTGGTGCTTGGCCGGCTCCTTGCCGAACAGGGTGCGGCCCGTCTGGACGAGGTCAATGCGCTGATGATAGAAATCACGGTCAATGAGAAAGTATTCCTGCTCACCGCCGAGGGTCGCGTAAGAACGCTTGCCCTTGGCATTGATGCCGAAAATTTCGGCCAGGCGGTTGACCTGGGTGTTCAAGGCGTTCATGGAACGCAGCAGCGGGGTCTTCTTGTCGAGGGCTTCACCATTCCAGCCCACGAAGAATGTCGGAATACAGAGAACTGCGCCCTGCGATGTTTCTTTAATAAAGGCCGGGCTGTTCGGATCCCAGCCGGTATAACCGCGGGCTTCAAACGTCGCGCGCAGGCCGCCTGAGGGGAATGAAGAGGCATCCGGCTCGCCCTGGATCAGCTGCTTGGCGCCGAAATCCGTCACAAAACCCCTGGGTGAAAAATCTAAAAATGCTTCATGCTTTTCAGCGGTCGTTCCGGTCAGCGGCTGGAACCAATGGCAATAATGCGTCGCGCCCTTTTCCATGGCCCATTCCTTCATGGCCTCGGCGATCTCCTGGGCGATCGCCGGATCAAGCCTGCCGCCGCTCTTGAGCGTATTTTCAATGGATTTATACGCTTTAGAAGAAAGGCGCCTTTCCATGACCTTGAGATTAAACACATTCTCCCCGAATGTATTAGCGATAATATCATTGCTGGGAACCTTTTTTGATACTGCCTTCTTGGCCATACCCTGCTCCTTTTGTTAGTAGATCCACTGCCTAATAAAAATACCTCTTCCAGAGAAGCTTTTCTCCAAAAGAGGACGTCATTGCCCTGCTATTAATTTGTTCCGCCACACATCAATGTGTTAGTAATGGCGGAATTATATCGTTGCCGTAAAATTTTGTCAAATTAAAATATCATTGCGGGTGAACACATGGGGCCACCCCGGGATTTTCTTCCTTTACGCCCCGCGCTGAAAGTCAGCCATGAGGAGGATGGAGTCAGCGATTTCTTTCATGGAACGGCAGGAATCCATGCTCTTTTTATGGATCAGGCGGTAGGCTTCGTCCTCGGAGATATTCTGCATTTTCATCAGGACGCCCTTGGCGCGCTCAACCTGTTTGCGCGTTTCAAGCGCCTCCTTGGCCTTGAGAGACTCTTCCATCAGCTTGGTATTTTCCACCGCCACCGCGGCTTGATTGGCGACCATCTGAAAAACGCCGATCTCATC
>JBAXBM010000325.1:0-2038 GCA_037141995.1 Candidatus Omnitrophota bacterium | reverse complement strand
GTTGTCCTATGTTGCCGCGGAAGCTTATCGTATTGCCTGCGGTCAGGAGACTCCCCGGTAGATGCGGGCATTTGCCAAAGGTTTGGAAAAGTTACTTTCAAGAAAAAGTGAATCTGAAGATGAGATTCAGGCAATCAGAGAGGAGCACACATGAGTTCACTTTTAGAACGACTGCGGCAACATCAGGATGACCGAGGTATGATGGCTAACCTTCGATGTTCATTGGTTGATAATAAGAAACATCGCGCCTGGCCTTTCTTGAACAGGCTTGGTGTTCAGATTGACAATAAAACAGCGACGATCATCGCAGCTCTTTACGCAACACATCCCGAGGAAACGCGCGATGGCAATCTTGGAGATACTTGCAGGGCGATCGAGCAACAACGTGATGATAAACGTAGTGATGACAGTAAGTTGACCCCGACGGAACGGAGATTCCAGCATTTGTTAAGTGCAGAGAGGGGAGATGAGTTGAATAGTCGTATTTTGCGGATAGTTCTTATGGCAAAAGCGAAGTCGGTTCCTGTAAATTATGAAAGATTGGAGACCGACCTGAAGTATTGGAATGAAAGAACCAGGACGGAGTGGGCGACTGCTTTTTGGGCCCAGGGGGTTGTTCCCGGGAATGAGGTGGTCGTATGAGTTGGCTTGTTCGAATCGAGATCGGCGCAGATGCGGTGCGGTCGGAAGGCATTCTGGATAGTTATTGTTGGCACAAGAAACTTTGGGAGTGTTATCCGGATATGCCGGAATCCAGACGTGACTTTCTAACACGGATTGATCAACTTGAAGGTGCATTCCGAATTTGGATGATGGCAGAAAGAAAACCTGTTTTGCCACGCTGGTGTCCGTCAGATGCGTTTTCTATTAAAGAAATCGTGCCTTCGTTTTTTTCTCATCAATATTATGCGTTTGATCTTCGAGCCAATCCTGTTAAGGCCATTGTTCAAAAAGATTTAAACGGACAGCCGTTGTTGCAGGCTGATGGAAAGCGAAAACGTGGTAAGCGAGTGCCATTGGTTAAATTGAAAGACTTACGGGCTTGGCTTGTGCAGAAAGGAAATGTCCGGTGCAGAGATAAGATCACAGGTCTTGATGTGCCGGGTGGTTTTAAAATTGTTCAGGAGAATCCGCTTGAGATCAGTCCGATGATTGAAAATCATTTCTTCAAGAAAGGGTTGGAAGGTTGTCATGGAGGCGTTGAGTTTCGTGGCACGCTGGAGGTGACTGATCGGAAGAAGTTCATTGATACGTATCATGCCGGTATTGGCAGCGCTAAAGGGTTCGGTTTTGGATTGTTACTTTTAGCTCCGGTTAATTTATAACAACAAAAAAGGAGAATGATCATGAAACATTTGGAATTGCATATTATTCAATCTGTGCCTGTTGCCTGCCTTAATAGGGATGATCTTAATTCACCCAAGACTGCGGTTTTTGGTGGCGTGCAACGTGCACGAGTTTCAAGTCAGTCCTGGAAGCGGGCGATCCGTGAAATGGCGAAAGAGATTGCGCCAGAGCAATTTCAAGGAGAGCGGACGCGTTTAATGTATGATCCGTTATTTAAGGCCATGATTGCGGTGGGGATTGCAGTTCCAGAAGCAGAGAAAGGTGCTAAAGGGATTGTGGAGGAGTTGGTTAAACTTGATGCAAAGTCTAAAGACAAGATTAAGTCGACGACGCTATATTTCATGTCTCCACTTGAACTTGAAACTCTTGCAAAGTCGTACGCCGATACAAAAGATGATAAGAATGCAATTAAGAACGCAATAAAAAAAGTTGATGCAAGGTCGTTGAAGGATGCGGCAGATATTTCAATCTTTGGCCGGATGGTTGCCAGTGATCACTCTTTAACCGTGGAAGCCGCGTCGATGTTTTCACACGCGCTTTCTACACACAAGGTGGACAACGAGATCGATTTCTTTTCAGCGGTCGATGATCTGCAGTCAAAGGATGTGATGAAGGCGGGAACCGCTGGGAGCGCGTAGAGCATGCTGGGATCGAAGCCGGGGTCGGGCAGGACCTCGCCGCTGAGCACCGC
>JBAXBM010000324.1:0-2082 GCA_037141995.1 Candidatus Omnitrophota bacterium | reverse complement strand
AACGCCGCCAACGCCGTTAACGCATCGAGAATTTCATAACGCACCTGCTCGGATATTGTCCTGTCCTTGGGAAAATACCAATAATCCTTGCTGGTGTCCGGCCGGCCGGCAATAACACGATCCGCCGCCGTATTCAAAAGCGTCCTTGCGGCTGTCAGGGGCGCAGCAACAATGCCTTTGGCTTCCAGAACCATCACCTTATCACTGAGCATCTTCAAATATTCATAATCTTCCACACCCTCACGGATGGCTTCCATATGCTTGCCGGCTATCACGCCTGTCTTTGAAATAAAGAATGCCGCATAATTCGAAACCGCCGGGTACTCATTCCAACCCCATGTTTTACACTGATCGGTGAACGACCAGAATTCCTCCCCTTTCACGCCATTCTTCCAGGAAAACCAGGCAGACATCAAATCATATGTATACGGATCCAGCGAACGGGAATAACCCTCAGTAGAATAAAACCACAATTCATGACCGTTATCCCTCTGCTGCGAATAAAAATCCCTAAAACTTTGCGGTGACTGAAGCCACTGCCCCAAATTAGGGCTAAGCAAATGACTGACCTCAAAAAGCTCCGGCGTTGCTTGCAACGGATCAGCCCAGGACACATCCTCGAATATTTGAACATCCGGTTGTGCCACCCGAATAATTCGGGCATACGTAATAATGATATTATCTCTCGCACTATCCCAGGGCTCATCCACTAACATTAGTCCTAACTGCGACAGGTTAATATTCATGGACTTGACCTGTGCCACCCACCAATTAATCCATTCCGTAACGGCCTGAGTGAACGCCGGAGTTCCGATATCAAAACCATAAAATTTTGACTGAACATTTGGAAATAAAAAATATTTTCCGGCATTGGGCCAGCGGGCAACCCAGGCCCTGAATTCCGTCGCATCCGGCGCCTGAGTCATATGGCCATTGGCATCATATCTCCCTATACTCATCGTTGACGACCCCGCCCAGGAGGAATCCACAAAATGATCGCGTAAATGTTGAATCAGCGCCACATGATTTTCCGCTGTGACAGTGTATGAACCATCCCGGGCCGAGTAATCCCAGCCCCCCAAATGAAGTGTTGGTTTATCCGGAAAACGAAACGGATAAATTATCAACCGCAGCGGAATTGACGTGAGGTTCATCGTATCCCCCTGTAGATCAATCTTTCCCTGATAATCACCGGCAGGCACATCAACGGGATGAAATGTCAACCAAATCTGACGCGTCAATCCCGGCGGGATCGTGACCACAAACTGCCCGTTGATCGCCGTCAATACCGGCAGCGCCGCGGCCACCGGTGTATTGTCGGCTGTATCTGTAAACGGCACTTCATGAACCGTGATGTACGGCGGATTAATCCCTCCCGGCAAACCTTTAATGGAAAAGCGCACCTCTGTATCCGCCGCACCCGCATTGCTCACATTAAATGCCTGTGCCCGGAATTCATTGAACATCATCGACAAGGACAAATGGACAGCACCAGGCTGCGGTGTCGTGGTGGGGGTAAGATTATCCCAACGAAAGAAAGGCCATACTGTCACGGGAGTTAAACCCTGCGCCCGCCACAATGACGCCTGCACGGCAAAAATCCGGCGATGCAGGTCATTGATCGGAAAAATAGTTGAGAAAATATCCAACGAGGCAATCTGAACAGCAGGAACCAACGCGAATACAGCCGTCAGTTCATTCTTCAGCGGTGTTATCAAGGTTTCTGAAAGCGCACTGGCATTTACCAGGGCCATGATAGCGTTAACATCATTCCAAAGCCTTATCCGAAATTTAGACGGTGATACTAACAACTTGAAATAGTCATCCGTTGACGTGATCGCCGCGTCCGGATACCCCTGGGACAATAATGAATCGTCCCCGCGATAAATCTCCAACTCATCAATAAATGTAAATATCCCTCCCGGAAGAATCATCAATTTCACATACCGGCCATGTGTTTGAAAACTGCCGGCTTTATACCGATAAAGAGAATATTGGGAAAGAGATGATACCCCATGATTCATCAAGTCGATTCCAACAAGATCTCCGGCATAGTGCCAGTGACTGTTATCTTCACTCACC
>JBAXBM010000323.1:0-2123 GCA_037141995.1 Candidatus Omnitrophota bacterium | reverse complement strand
CCCAGCATGGAGAAGATCAGTTCCAGGTCAGTCATGTGATCGCGCAGGTTCTCGCGCTTGAGACCTTTGAGTTTCTTGTAGTTACTTGGTGTCAGCCCAAAGGTCGCTTTGGATATTTCCGCGGTCAGGATCTCGTACTCGCGGTTCTCCTGGACCCCGTGCTTCTTCCATTGGTCAGTCAGTTCTTCCCGGATGGCGATCCCGCGCATCCGTTTCTCGATCCAGTCTTCGGAATAGCCCTTGGCCTTGTAAAGCGCGCGCGTGCGCTTGGTGCCCAGTTCCGGGTTCTCGATCTCCTGGATGCGCTCATAACCCACCCGTGCCAGCCATTTCTTGAATGGCTCGGCTTTGGGTGATGGGATGGACTGGATGATGCGGAAGACGCCCTCCGTGTTGGCACAATTCGTTTCCCGCCGCTTGCCATCGGGGGCCAGTAATTCAAGTGGGGTACAAATTGTACCCCAGTTGCTGTCCAGTTGAGGATCGCGCTGGCGCATCTTCTTGATGTATTGCCGGATGTCAGCGCTGTCGGTTAAGGCTTCGATGACATCCGCTACAGAGAACCACCACTCATCGTTATGGATGGTCTTGCGAATCTCCTTCTTCCGGAAGATCGCGATCTTTGTTTCAGGTGCTGGTTGTGTCATATGGCCTGTCCTTTCGGATAAGATTATTTAATTTTCAAGAGTTTTTTAATGTGGTGCGTTTGGATCTTGTTCGGCGACGATTTACGATTGAACCAGCGATTCACCGTTGAGAACGCGACGCCGAGCTGGTCGGCCAGGGCTTCCTGCGTGACGCGCTTTTCAAGTCGGTAGGTTTCGAGTTTGCTCACAATGTCCATTTGATTCCTCCTGTGGTTTTCTTGTTTGCACAAAATAGCGTTATTCCTGTACGGTTAAGGTGATATTGGGAAAATACTTTCATTGACGACGATGATGCTCCTGGCCAGGAACATCTTTATAATGATGACTGTGACAACTGGTATTCGTGCTTTGGGTCATGGTTGAATCGATAGGAGTCGGGGAAGGCTTTTGTGTGTTAAACTGCGATCAGGTGTTTTGTATTTGGCGCAATAAGGACAGGTTTCTCAAAGAAATTCTCGGATTCCGGTGAGTTCAACCAGTTGCAAAGTTCGTCCAACTGGGTCAGCCATATAAAACAGCTGGTCGGAGATTTCGGCGGGATTTTTTTATTTGGCATGTGGCCCAATGAGAAAAATGACGGGAGAGATTATGCTGACAATAAACGTGGATGCGTGGATTATTCAGGATGGCAATTATGATGATTTTGAGGCGGGTAAGAATTATAAATTCGCATTAGAGTTTTATCCTCTCAAAGTCAGCAAAACGACATGCCGTGAAAAGACGTTGGTCCATTTGGGGCATTCTTATTATAAACTCAATGCCCATGTTGTTTTTGTTTCTAGCCGATGCTGGATTATTGATTTCGGCCTGTTAGCTTATGATAAAATAGACGCGAAACTGGATGTCCGCGGCGGTGAATACGTTGAAATAGAAGGGTATTTAGGGCTTGATCCGTTTTTCTATTTTGAAGATTTAAAGAATGAAGAAAATATTCCGCCCATGATTTATGAGTGGGCAGTGAAAAAAATATGTTTGGATGTAACCCCGTGGATTGAAAACGCCGATGGTGAAGGAAGCAAGATCCCGGTGCGTGATAAGGAAAGAATGGCGTATAAGGAGATCTTTAAGACTGACGTATGGGAAGATGATGATGGCAATGCGAGTTATTTGTTTGAGGTTGAGCGGAGTGGCTCGGAGCCATCATATCAACGTTAAATGAATTGATCTTTTAGGCTGTTAGAGGCAATGTTGTTTATGATAAATACGTTGTCTGTTGTATCGTTTAGCGATCCCCGCCTGCGCCGCGATAATAATGTTCAATGTTTTTAAAATACGTGCTCTCCTGAATTCTTGATTAAATATCCTGCCTGATAAATTTCTTTAATCCGTAACCGCAGGCCCTCGGATGGTGTGGTTAAACCCGGGTTTAACCTGCAGCACTACTGTTCATTGAAGAATGAGGGTTAAAGGTTTCCCTGATATTGCTTGTAGAAAAAATTAACTGTTTTAAAATAAATCCCGCGTATATGCGTATAA
>JBAXBM010000322.1:0-2127 GCA_037141995.1 Candidatus Omnitrophota bacterium | reverse complement strand
AGAAACAAACAATTTGCGCGCGCCGATCCGTCCATTCTTGGGAAGCCCCCGCCAGCTGGAAACGCCTTCCGAAGCAAGAAATGGAAAGACATACTTCGTGAACAACCAGTCAAGCGACGCTGTAATACCCCATAACCCTGCGATGGCCGGCACCGCGACCATCCCGCCGCTGGCCAGCGCGATCAATGCGGCCATGGGTGCTCCGATCTTAAAAACACCCCAGACAAAAATATCGCTCATTCTGTTAACCAGAAAAGGCCTCAGAAAATTCCAACCCAAATTCTCCCCGGTCGCGCGCAAAGCTTTCCCCCAGGCATCCGGATAAACACGGCCCCGTTCATCCCATCCAACGGACTCCCGAACATCTTCGCTTATTCCATCAATGATCAAGGTTGAAAGCTGCTCCAACTGCGATGACGGCATCGTAACTTGCAGCGGATTCCCCGGCACGGCCAGAAGGTCTTTAGCCAGTTGAAGCACAAGGTGGATCTGCTGGTATAAAAGCAACTGTTCGGAAATAACCGGCGCCTCGGAAGGATAAAAATCACCTGTCAAAAATATCCGCCGGGTGAACGGGTCTTCAATGCGCAACCCCTGCCCCAGGGCTGTATTCAATACCGAATCAATACGCGCTGTCATCCCGAAAACATTCTCCGGTTCAGCGAGTTTCATCAATAGCTTGGCCGACAAATTCGACGGAAACGTCGCGCCGGACTTGCTGATCACAAGGACAACGGTATCCTGGCCGACCTTGAAACTGTCCGGAGCTTTGATGAAATCATTGGCATCCACACTTTCCACCTCAATCCCCGCCACAAGGCCAGAGAGGACAGGCTTCAGCATATCCGCGATGGTATAAGAATTGTCATACCCGACGATCACCAGACGGGCCTTCCCGGACAGCTTTTTCACCGCCGCCAGCCGTTCTGCCAGATACGCCGCTGACTGACGGTTAAATGAGCGCGCATTCCCCCACTCCAACCGGGCCTTATGAAGGACACCCGGAATATTTTCAAGGTCCTCTTTCACCATTTCACGGCGATTCTTGTATTTCACCGGCGGCGGCGCATAATACGGGTTCACCGTACCAAAAATATCCTGCCGGACAGGATAGACCCTCGCCGTTACCTGTTCATCGGGAAGAACACCTTCTTCTTTCTTCCAGACACCCATCATGAATTTCCCCCGCGACGTGAATCGAAGGTCCGCCACCTCTCCGTCGCGCAAATGCAGGACATCTGTCAAATGCTCCCCGTTGGGCCCTTGTGTTTTTAACGCACGCGGGTCAGAAGCAAAAGCAAAAACATCCAGGTCACGGTTAAATCCGATCGCCACATCCTGCTGATCACACAAGACTGTCACACCGTCATCCCCAACCGACGCACGGACAAATACCCCGTAGGTCCCGTCAGAGCGCAAGGCAAGTTCCCTCACAGCATGTTCCCGGTCTGCTGTGAAAAATTTACGCACCATGGTTGCCACAAATAGGCGCCGCCCCTTTTCAACATCACCATAAACATCCTGCCAGCGTTTTTCCCAGCGGCTAAAGATCTGCCCTGCCGCGGAATTTACTTTCACTTCCTGCCGCATCCGGATCATCAGCAATTCTTCAAATTTTTCCAGGATAAGGCGCTGATCGCCGGCACCGGCACGCCGGGCACTTTCTTCATCCGAAAACCAGCAGTCACGCCAATGCTTTTCATCCCGCCCCGGCTTATACGACGGACGGATCAGATACGCCTTGGCTTCATCAAAAACACGCTCCATGACAGCACCGGCCGATAACTGCTCATCCTTATAAAGAATATCTTTCTGAAGCCCTTTCCCGTCAGGATGCCCCACCACATAATGCGCATACCGCAGCGATGAATCCCAATCACCCTGGGTCATGAAAAAGCGCGCCTCCAGCGGCAATACGGGAGAATCGCCCGGCGGCAAGCCGTACAAGGCAGATTCAATCAAGGAAAATAAAACATTATCATAACCGATAAACTGCTTTCGCCAAACATCATCCAGTCCTTTAAACCGGCGGGACACCCGATTTCCCATCACATAGCCCGCCGCCTCCAGTTCCCGCAATATCCACCGGTAATCCACCCGGGGATAATGTTCCGGCAACAATTCCGC
>JBAXBM010000321.1:0-2131 GCA_037141995.1 Candidatus Omnitrophota bacterium | reverse complement strand
CTTGTTTGGTTTTATTCAAACCAGGCAAGATATGTGTTCCGCTCTGCCTATTGGGAACATCCTTATCAAAAGCCAATAAATATGTTGTATTGGGGAAATCACCCAAAGATTTAACCAATTGGAAAATCTGTCTAATCTCTACATGATTCAAGCGGTCTATGTCGTCGATTACAATAATTATCTTATTAGGAAGTTTCTGTATTATAATGCTCCCGGAAAAAAGGACCAATCTTGGTTGAAGGATAAGGTGTAGAATAAAACAAACCAAGGGGGTTCAGATGATGCGAAAACAGCACAGCAATGATTTTAAAGCAAAAGTGGCATTGGCGGCGTTACGTGGAGACAAGACAAGCGCGGAATTATCCAGTGAGTATCAAGTCAATGCGAACCTGATTAATCGATGGAAGACTGAGGCGAAGGAACGTATGCCAGCGATTTTCTCGGGGCCAGATCGGGCTGAAGTTCAGCAATATAAAAATAAGATCGAGGAATTATACAAAACTATCGGTCGAACTCAGGTCGAGAATGAGTGGATGAGAAAAAAATTGGGAGTCTGACGCTGGAACAGAAGCGGGTAATGATCGAACGGGAAAAGAGTTCGAGCCTTAGCGTCAGACAACAATGCGAGCTTCTGGGGTTAAATCGGTCGACGTTGTATTATGAGCCTGTGCCGTGGAGCGATGGTGATTTGTATCTGATGAATGAAATTGATATTCTGTTTACTGATAAGCCATATCTTGGCGTGCGGCAAATGACGTGGCGGTTACGGGACAAAGGGATTCCAGTCGGGAAGAAACGTGTTCGAACCTTGATGCGGCATATGAGTTTGTGTCCGATATATCCGAAGAAGAATTTAAGTAAGCCCAATATGGAGCACCGTATTTTTCCATATTTGTTGCGAAATGTACCGATTGAGCGCGTGGATCAAGTTTGGAGCACGGATATCACTTATATTCGTTTAGGGAAAGGGTTTGTTTATCTGGCAGCTGTTATTGACTGGCATAGCCGGTATGTGCTTTCTTGGCGGCTATCGAACACCCTCTCGGCTGATTTTTGTGTGGAATGTTTAAAAGACGCCTTGCAGTATGGGCGGCCTGAGATTTTTAATACTGATCAAGGTTCCCAGTTCACAAGTGAGGAATTCCTGAAAGTCCTCGAGGATGGAAAGATCACAATCAGTATGGATGGTCGAGGTCGTGCGCTGGATAATATTTTTGTGGAGCGGCTATGGCGAACGGTCAAATATGAAGATGTTTACATCAAGATGTATCAAACGATTCCTGAAGCGTCTATCGGATTACGAAAGTTCTTTGATGATTACAACATGAGCAGGAGGCATTCAGCGCTCAATTATAAAACGCCCTGGTCAATATTTTCAGGGTTAAATTCTGTTCCAAGGATGGCGGTGTCCGGGGTAAATTAAAAAAACCTTCCCCGGGGGTTGAGATTGGTCTTGACAAAGGGGAGCACTTTAGACTTCAATATACGCGATCATCTTGGTTATATTAAAAACAAAAATCCCGTTATGAAATAGCTCATCTTCGTCATCGACAGGACACGGAGTAAACTTCCGATCAATCTTTAACTTCTTTGGCAACATAAACCTCCTGCTAATCAATAACAACCGCCGTCCCTACCGCACTCGCCAGTAACATGGTCCCGTGCTGGCCAACTGCCGCATACTGGAAGTTCACCCCGACAATGGCATTGGCGCCTATGTTCTCTGCTTGTTCTGTCATTTGAGCTAGGGCAAGCCGCTTGGCTTCTTGCAGATCTTTTTCATATCCTCCCACACGACCGCCTAAAGCATCTTTTATTCCTGCTTCCCAGTCCTTAAGAAAGTTCACGCCCACCACAATGTCGCCAGTGACCAATCCTTTATACGCCCTAATATCTTTACCTTGAATGGATGGTGTCGTCACAACGATCATGGCTTCCTCCACTTCAATTCCTTAATGTAAATGATCGACATAAGAAGCATATTAAACTGCAAAAGCCCGTCCTCTGCACCGGAATCTTTTAACCTGCGCTTTTCTTCAAAGGACTCTTTCAAAGCGCCGTGCTGGTTTGTCATATCAATTTCACTGGCAACCGTGTCAAATAAATCATCACAAATTAACAATTTATTAAG
>JBAXBM010000320.1:0-2132 GCA_037141995.1 Candidatus Omnitrophota bacterium | reverse complement strand
ATGAATGCCGGGCGTGGCGGTAACAATAAAAACGGGTATTGCGTGCGTGTTCTCGGAATATTGTGTAATTATAACTTAAATTCTTGAGGCGTAGCGGGATGGGGAGACCTGACACTATTATTTCCGCTGGCGGCATCGGTGACCGCTTGTGTGATATACTTTTCCAATAATCAATATTTTACGCATTCTTTTGATATGTACCGCATTTCAGGACAAGATCGTTTTTAACATCCTTAATCAGAACGCAAGTGATGAAATATAAAATATTCTTCAGCAGTGTTCAAAAAGAGTTTAAAGCTGAGCGCAGGTCGCTGTATGATTACATTAATGGCGATATTTTATTAAGCCGTTTTTTCGAAGTTTTTATATTTGAAAATGTTCCCGCCTCTGATCGTCGGGCAGATGATGTGTATCTGGATGAGGTTCGCAAAACTGATATTTATCTTGGCCTTTTTGGGGATCAATATGGCCATGCAGATAAAACAGGCGTTTCAGCGACGCATAAAGAGTTTCTTTTGGCATCGCAATCAGGCAAGCCTCGATATATTTTTGTTAAAGGTGACAGCGATAAATTGCGTCATCCTGATATGCTTGCGTTGATTCAGGAAGCAGGAAGTCAGTTGATCCGGCGCCGTTTTAATTCAACGATTGAATTGCATTCGGCCGTTTATGCAAGTCTGGTCCAATATCTTATGGGAAGTGGTCGACTTTTAACGGGACCGTTTGATGCCGCGTTATGTCCCGGGGCAAGTTTGACTGATATTTCAAATGAGAAAATTGTATCATTTCTTGCAAGAGCACAGGCCGAACGCGGTTATGCATTGGGACCTAAAACAGCCAAGCGTGCGGCATTGCGTCATCTTAATTTATTGACCAGCGACAAACCAAATCATGCGGCGATCCTTTTATTCGGGGTTAAACCGCAGCGTTTTTTGCCTTCTTCTGAACTTAAATGTTTGCATTTTCATGGTGTTAATATTCAAAAACCCATTCCTTCATATCAGATTTATAAAGGAACTATTTTTGAACAGGTTGATCAGGCACTTGATTTTGTTATGTCAAAGATCAACAGGTTCGTTGGAACCCGTTCGCTTGGAGCTCAGGTGCCCGTTGAGTATGACCTTCCCCGTGAAGCGGTGGCTGAGGCCATTGTTAACGCGGTTGTGCATCGGGATTATCTTAGCAATGCCAGTGTTCAGGTTATGCTTTTTTCTGATCGTCTGGAAGTGTGGAACCCTGGGGAATTGCCACCAGGATTGACCCTTGAAGGTTTAAGGCGTCCTCATGCATCTATTCCTCACAATCCTTTGATTTGCGAACCTGCGTTTCTTGCGCACTATGCTGAAAAGGCTGGTAGCGGGATTCTTGATATGATCAAATTGTGCAAAGAGGCAGGTGTTTCGACACCTGTTTTTAGGCAGGATAACGGCCAGTTTATCCAGATTTTATGGAGATCTAAAGGCCATTCTGAAATTGCCACAAAGATGGGCAGAGAATCGACCCAGTCACCGACCCAGTCACCGACCCAGTCACCGACCCAGTCGGGAGGTCCGATTCACAGTCTTCTTCATACATTAAAATCCGGAGCGTTATCTTCAGGCGATTTACGTAAAAAGATGGGTATTAAACATCGTCCGACATTTCGCAAGAACTATTTACATCCGGTCTTAAAGGCTGGGCTTGTTGAATTGACAATGTCTGAGAAACCAAATAGTCGTCTTCAGAAATATCGTTTGACGCCTAAGGGTGTGGCATATGTGGAGCAGTATGAACTTTAACCCGCATTTTTCAATAGAAAGAGGTAATGCGGGTTGAACCCGGGCCTTTTCTTGACGGTAAAATTATTGCCCCATCCTGTAGAGTTGAGGCACCGCCTCGTCTCTGTGCCATGACACAACCAATTTTACGATCACACCATTATCACCGGGCGTGGCGGTAACAATAAAAACGGGTATTGCGTACGTGTTTTCGAAATATTGTGTAATTATAACTTAAATTCTTGAGGCGTAGCGGGATGGGGAGACCGGACACTATTATTCTTATCTTATTGAGACCTGATTTTATTTTGGAGGATCCTGTATGGATCAAGCGCAGTCTTTAATTCTTTTTCATGAAAATTCTGTTCGTCGTTA
>JBAXBM010000319.1:0-2142 GCA_037141995.1 Candidatus Omnitrophota bacterium | reverse complement strand
GCGCTGACAACCGCCCAGCAAGCGCAGGCAGACATTAATAGTGACGTGACAATTGATGCGGCAGACGGCGCTATGATTGCCAGGAAGGCCCTGGGGTTGAATTGACGGAGGTGTTATGCGGGAAACTTTATTGATGATCATCCTTTTGCTGGGGCTAGGCGTTCTTTCTTGTGTGTCTGCCTGTGCCAATACCGTCGATGGCCTGCTGGCAGCCTGGGATTTCGATGAGGCTGGCGGCCTGATAGCGCAAGACAGCTCCGGGCATAGCTATAACGGGCAGCTGGTCGATGGCGCGGGCTGGACCAGCGGGCAACAAGGATCTGCGGTCAGTCTGGATGGCCTTAAGACCCGTGTCCAGGGCATGGGGGCCGCTCCGTTTGAGTATACCGGCGGTGAGATGACGTTGTCGGTTTGGTATTTTCCCGATAGTTCCGATATGGATAAGGGATACATCATCAGTAAACCATGGAACGGAAGCGGTGAGTACAACTATCAAATGATCCGTGAAACAACGAATCAGGTTACTTTTAAGATTGGCGGGGTCAAGTGCACGACATCCGGGGCCATGACGCCGGATGCCTGGAATCATATCGCGGTGACCTTATCATCGGATAAATTTGTTAAGGTTTATCTTAACGGCTTTTTGGATGGTAATGTGTCGTACACGATGACCAGTTGGACACCTTCTGCGGGCAACAAGAGCCTTTCATTGCTTTTGGGTTGTCTTTACCCGTATGGTTCCGGGTGGTCTGGGAATACGACGTATTGTGTTAAGGGCAAAATCGATAGCGTAAAGATTTTTAATCGCGCGCTGAGCGGTGATGATGTTTTTGCATTGTTCAGCGATGAGCCTTTTTATGTCAAAGTTGATCTAACGAATGCGGTTGAAGGAGTCAAGATCCAGATCCCGGTTCAGGTAGAAGCTAATGGCGCCAGCGGATTAACCGTGACGGCGGATAAGTTGCCGGAGGGGGCTTCGTTTGATCCGGTGACCAGCGTCATAGCATGGACTCCGTTACCTAAAGGCGAGGCCAGGACGGATAATTTCAGGTTTACGGTCAGCGATGGGATTGTGCGAGCTACGCGTGATTTTTATGTGATTGTCAGTCCGCAGAATATCGCCTTGAATAAACCGTATGTGTTTAGCAAAGCGCCAGATTACGTTTATTGCACTGATAACGGAGACGCAACGCAATTGACGGATGGCCAGTACGTCCAGGGGTATTTCTGGACTCAGCCCGGGACGGTGGGGTGGGGATGGTTGAATACGAACATGGTATCAGTGACCATAGACCTTGGAAAAAGCGAACCCATTGCCGGATTCAGTTACAACACAGCGGCGGGAACTGCCGGCGTTCAATTACCTAAAGGCATATATTTGCTAGTGAGCGATGATAACGCGAATTGGCATTATGCCGGAGATCTGGCAGCCATGAATATGATTAATGATGCGCTGCCGACGCTTTCTCAATATGCACTGTTCCGTTTTAAAGCCCATGATATGCAAACGCATGGCCGCTATGTGAAATTCATGATGTTCCCGACAGGGGGTGACATTTTTATTGATGAGATCGAGATTTATCGCGGGAATGAGTCGTTCTTATCATCAGGGTATTCGGATGCGGCGATCACATCGACAGATGCATATTTTCAGACATTGGTATTAGCGTCAAAGCTGCGGTCAAGGCTTTGGAGTGATCGTAATGCGGTTGCAGGATTGGTGAATGCCAGCGCGTTTTCGGAATCATCACTAGCGCCCATGAGGAATGAGTTAACGGCAATATTGGGGTTGATCCCCGCAGTCCAGATTGCCTCACCGGATTCCTTCTCGACTATTTTTCCGATCAATGATGTTCATCGCCGGATATTCGCTGTTCAGGCGGCATTATGGCGCGCCCAGAGTTTAACTCCCGTGACAGTATGGCCTTTTTTTCGCTGGGATAATCTCACCCCCACCATGACACCGCAACCTGGGGTGGTTAAGTTGTCTATGTCAATGATGTCCAATGAATTCCGGGCGCAGGCATTCAATCTGAGCAATGCGGGCGCATCAGACACGGTGGTGCGTTTTGCGATTAAGGGATTGCCAGGGGGCATGAATCCGTCGTATATCACCGTGCACGAAGTGCTGTTCACGGATAC
>JBAXBM010000318.1:0-2176 GCA_037141995.1 Candidatus Omnitrophota bacterium | reverse complement strand
CGATGGGATTTCCTTTATAAACCAAAAATGCTAATACAAGCAAAAAAATAATACTTATGGGCTTGATCTTCAAGGTAAGCTTTCCTGGTTCTTTCATAAACTTTCTCCTTCGCCAATCAAATGCCCACTAACGTCAAATTGCCGGGCACAAAAATCCTGCTCCATCACACGCGAGCATCATCAATTTATTCCCACCGCCTTTTTGGCCATGGCCGCCGCATCCGCCGCGTCGATCACCGCATCACCGTTCATATCCGCCTGCGCCTGCTGGGCACTTGTTAATGCCCCCCCAATGGTATATTTCAGGACCAGCGCGGCGTCATACATGGTCACACGGCCGTCGGCAGAAACATCGCCGGCCGATCGGTTAAACTCATATGCCCCGATATCCCAGGCGTTCCCCGCAGAACGGTCACCGGCTGAAAAATCATCATTAAACCAGGGGATCGCTGTCCCGGCGTCGATACACAGAGACAACGGATTTAACCTCAGATCGTCACCTGTCCGGATCGGAGAGCCCATAAATCCAGGATCACCGTAAGAACTTCCGCCTTCATTGACAAACCCATCTCTTCCCATCGCAGCAATGAAAGCCGCTAGCGTTTCATAATTCACCCCGCGGTATACAAACTCCTGGCCGTTCGGCGTTATTTTAAAGTAGCGATTATTACTTAAGGTGATCCCATCATATGTATGGGCCGCGACATCCTCACTGACAAGAATCATGTCGCCTGAATTTGAAACAACAATATTATTACGCACTTCCAGATTCCGATTTGTCCCGAAAAAATGAAACCCGTTTGACCCGGGATAACTGCCGTTATATATGGTGTTATTAAAAAATTTGTTCCCATCACAGGCGGGATCTGAACTATTCGGGCCGCCATTACGGCCATCGGATTGCATGGTTGGCCCGTAAACATTCAGCACAACATTGTTATAAACAAAATTATTATTGGCATTGTCCCGCAACTGGACACCAATACCACCATTCTCTTCATATCCCTTGATGTCATGAATATAATTATTTCGAATAATATTATTGTTGGCTCCTGAACGAAAATAAACCGCATTCTGCCCGGGGCCATAAAATTCATTTTTCTCAATCACACAATATTTGGCACCATAAGCGACTGATCCTGACCAGGCTCCAACAGATCCCAGCAGGTCGGCTAAACGCGCATATGCGCCGAAGATAACGTTATTTCTGACAATCGCATTATCGGTTTGCCCGGCACTGGTGGACTCAAACATAATCAACGTGCCATACCCATTCCCATCAGGATCATAACTGTTATACACACGGCTCCCTTCAAGCGTGAAATCATGGCTGCGTAAAACATAAATCGCCCCGATCTGCCCCGATGAATCATGAATACGGCAATGCTTCACCACAATATGCGGCGCTTGATACAGATACAGTATCGGCTCTGTGATGTTTTTCTTTCCGCTTTGTTTTAACTCCAGATTCTCTAAAATAATAAACTGCTGCTTATCGATACGTACGCAATATGATCGCTGTGAGGCTTCAATCGTGACGCCGGCAGTGTTCGGATCCGAGAGTTGATAAATATAAACTGTTGAAAAACCCAGGCCATCAGCATCTGCCCACTGCCAGGTATTTTCTGTCAAAGAACCGACTGAATAGGCCTGCCATCGTGTGCCGTTATACTTACCATTGAATTGATAAACCCCGTTAATCCATACACCTCCCGGCTCATCCATATTAACTTTTGCGCCTTCAGCAGTCAGCAGATACCATACATGGGCATACCGTGATGCTTTCCAGTAAAACCGTGGGGAGGAAAAATCATCCGCCCCATTGATAATCGGAAGATTACCTTCACCGTAAGCACCCATAGTAATAGGCCCCTCAGCAGTGCCAGAAGATAGTATTGTCAGCTTTTCCCGCCACTGCCCTCCCCGCTGCAGCAGCACCGCATCACCAGGAAGAAACCGCGACGCATTCACCTTGGACAGTGTCTGCCACGGATTCTGCAAAGACGTCCCAACCGACAAATCATTCCCGCCAGGGGAAATATAATATGTCGCCGCAAATGCACCGACGGCATATGAAATGCCAGTTACCACCATCAACGCCATGATTAATAGTCTCATAACCCCACCGCCTTTTTGGCCATGGCCGCCGCATCCGCCGCGTCGATCACCGCATCAC
>JBAXBM010000317.1:0-2200 GCA_037141995.1 Candidatus Omnitrophota bacterium | reverse complement strand
ATCGCTCGTTCCCTATAACACAACTATTCACATCTAAATTTATCTTTATAAACTCACTAATCTTTGGCTCAGTTAATCCCGAAAGCTTGCGATTAGTAAAAACCAAATAATGTTCCACCTTCCCGGCCTTAACCAAAGCAACAAGTCGCTCAGAAACCTCTTTCTCCAAAAGAGCTTTAAAATCCTTATCTGAACACTTTCCCAATGGATTTTCTGTATGCTTGGCTTGAATGATAACTTACCCGACCAAGGCTTGGCCGTGCTGGGAAAGGCTTGTGCTTGACCTGAAAAGATTGCATCTCTCCCGCCATCTTTTCCTGAAGAAAAATTTATCGTCCCAAGCCCCAAAACCTTGTCACACACCAAAACAACGAGTTTTTCAAACTCTTGCCATGTGAGGTCATTTAACGGATAGTTGATTGGCATATAATTCCAAATTTTTTAATTTAGATATTTCTATAATACCTTAATTAATTTATTTTTCTATTGTTTACGTGTTTACATATTTAGTGAATATTTTTAGAAAATCCTTCCCCAACAACAACAAAAAACAATTAAAAGCACTGCTGGCCCACCGCTTATATTGAATTTATTTAATTCTTTCCCTTTGTCTATACTAGATAAAGGGAAAGCACTCTGTTTATTTACAACAACTTACAACAACTTTTATGCATGGAATATGCCCTCAATATTGAACGTAAGTAAACTAATTTTGACACTTTCTTAAGCATTTTTAGCAATTTTCTGCACTTTCTTAGTGATTTTTAAAAGCTTCTACCTTAAAATACTTACTTATAAGATTTTTAAATCTAAAGGCTAGAAATGAAAAATTATTATCCCAAAACCCTGCTTCAAGACAGATTCAACCAATTCCAAATCCTAAAAAAAGACCTCCATTATCGGGAAGGATTCTTGTTGCTCAAGAATATGCAGTTACTCTGCACTTATGGAATACTCTCCGCCGCTTACAGCAAAGCCGAACTTGAAGAACTGGTAATCATGCAATTTACTATGATGCAGGAGATGCGGTTCAGATGGGGTCTTATGATGCCCATAACCCCGGATTTAAGAATCTCGGCATCAGACCTCACCGCTAAAACAATCAGGCCAAGAAGTTCATTAGCACAATTAGTCTTCGCCTACGGACTATCGAATGACTCCACGTTAATAGACCCATCTAAACCTAAGAAAATAAAGATTTCAGACCTGCGAGTCGATTTAGAATTAAGAACTCAAAAGTATCTCGTCTACACTCTTCATTCAAAGTCACACGCCACTTTTCGAAAATTAGGGCGTATCTTTAATAGGGATAAAGATACTATTAAAGCATGGGTTCAAGAAATGAGCCTACTTCCCGAGCCTGAGAAAATTGCCTTAACGAGCGAACTCCTAACATCCAGACCCCTAAAAAACATAGATGTAATGGACATGGGCCCTTACAAACTGACCTCATTTAATGAAAATATTCATTACGCCAAAGACAAAGATGGCGGTCATTACAACCTAGATGAAAATGAAGACTACTGTTTCGAAGGCAGGGCTCGTACAAATAAAGATTATTACGAAGATGCTTCTGATAGTACTGAAGAAAGCGACAATGAATAACGAGGAATAAAATTACAACTTGTCATTCGCCACCTTAAGAATACCCCATCCCATTCATTTTCAATAGCTTACCAATAATCGCAACTCACAAAATCGCCATTCTGCACTTATTGTAGAGAAACAATAAGGTGTTTTTTGCCGCCTTATCAGTTTCCCAAAAGATAAATGTAACCGCTTCGCCATAGGACAACGGCCAAACAAGCCTTGCTCCATGGCATTCGTTTGTCTAGGGCAGGCTTCTTCCACCTAGACAGCGTCGTTTACATCAAAACCGATTGAGATATTGTCAAATGTTGTGGGCTGGGATTTTAAAAGCATCCAATCAGCCCGTTATTTTTAGACCTTTGCCAACTCCAATTTTCCGTCCAATATTGCTTCAACCTTGATCCCATCTTCAAATTTTATTCCAGCCCAAACATCAGCAATCTTTTCATGATTGCGCAGTTTCAACCAGCGTTTCTGGGCAGACTCTAATAACTTAAACACCATTGTTAACGTCGACCCAACAGAGCCGCAACCTTTGGTTTTGTGTGTTCTCAGACGAACCGCGGCAAAGGTTGATTCAATTGGATTTGTTGTCCTAATGTGATGCCAA
>JBAXBM010000316.1:0-2203 GCA_037141995.1 Candidatus Omnitrophota bacterium | reverse complement strand
AATGGCACCGCAGGAAAGGCTCAAATTCATTCTCCTATAAAAATAACCTGGCAACTTTATTGTCGCCCATCACGCCATGGGACAAACCGGATTATTTGAGATATTGGGGTGCCTGTTGCAGCAAGCGCATCATACAATATCTCTACCTCGTCAAAAGCGCCATGAAAATTACCGGTACCGTCTTCACCGACACACGTACCGTTTCCTAATACTAAATTGGCGGCATTGTCGACATTCACCGGTTCTTTAACAGTAACCGGATTCTTTAATTTACCATCCAGAAATACCGAAATGGTTGCGCCATGCCAAACCCATGCCAGGTAATGCCAATGGCCATCACTGATAAAAATCTCTGTATCAACACTCCGTATATACTGTAATCCCGGCCCGCTGACTTCAATACCAAAAACCCCTCGGCAGCGGATTCTTATAGCTTATTTGATTCCTTGCGCCTTCCTCTGCCCGGTTATCCTCTCGATCTGCTCACGGCTTCGCACCAGCTCCTGAGCAAGTTTCTTTTCATCCGGCAAAAGAAGTCGGTATTCCCGCGCTAAAATTTTGTTTGATAAATTTTCCAATGCGTAATGCGCAACCGCATCGCCTTTGTGGGCGCACAAGATGATCCCGACAGGCGGATTCTCTCCAGGACGAACCCAATGTTCACGGGCGTAGTTCAAATAAAGATGCATTTGACCTGCGTCAGCATGCGTAAATTTACCGACCTTTAAATCAACGACAACCAAACAGCGCAAACGGCGATGGAAGAAGACCAGATCCACCCGATACCATTCATCGTCCAAACGCAGGCGTTGCTGACGGCCAACAAATGCAAAATCACCGCCAAGCTCCATCAAAAATGTTTCCAAATTTCGAATCAGCGCTTCCTCCAGATCAGATTCAGAGTATTCATCCTTAAGATTCAGGAATTCAAGCACTAAAGGATCTCTGATCTCCTCGTCAGCCGTTAGCACATCTTCCGGCATCGCTTTGCCACTTTTACGAAGCATGGCTGCTTTATTCCTGGAAAGCGCAGCCCGTTCATAAAACTGCGATGATATCTGGCGGTCAAGTTGACGAACAGACCACCCGCAGCGCCGCGCTTCTATTTCATAAAAAGCACGCGCTGCAACAGATTTCACACGCCGGATCAAACGAACATAATGAGTCCACGACAGGGGAAACACTTTGGATATTTCTTTCGAATCCAAATTCCGAATCGCCGATTCGGAATTCTGTTCAACCGTCGCCAATGATGAAATCCGAAGCAGTGATTCGGATTTCCCGGCTAAATTCTGACGAATATACTCAGGTGGATACATCAAATAAAAAGTACGAAACAATTCCAGATTGTCCAAACCGAAACCCTTCCCGAATCGGCCCGTCAAATCTGCCGACAAACGATTCAATATGGCCGCACCATAGGCCGCGCGCTTTTCACCTTTCTGTTCAAACTCAACAATCCGTCGCCCCATTTCCCAATACGTCGATGTTATCACGCTATTAACAGCGCGGGCGGCAGAACGACGGGATTCTTCCAACAAAGAGTTTAACTCACTCAAGAACTGATCATAATCGCCCTTAGGGTGTAAATTTCTCATGTGATTTCTCCAACACATTAATGAAACAACGTCTACTTCACAAAACGCTACATTTCTTCCCCCTAGAGCCTTGCTTAATCCCTCGGCCTCACCGTCTTTAAAGGTCTTTTCTATTTTTCAAAATACGCCTAACCGATCCCCTCTAACAGCAACTGACCTGTGGGATAATATATTTTAATTGGGCCTTCGCGCTTGCCATTTTTATAAGTCCCTTCTTCTTGTAACTCTCCACTTTTATAATGTTTTTATACGGGCCATCTGGATTTCTCTGCGCTTCTACAAAAACAGTTTTAAAAATATAAAGGCAAAAAACGTGATTGGAAATATGCTGCTATTTCTCACTCGGCTTTCCCCTCAATTCACTCCAACTTTTTTTAAAGTATTAATCTGTCGATCATGTATTTATTATTCAACGAGGAATCAATTCATGCAAAAACTTTTCTAAATTCTTGAACAAGTAAAACCTTCTTTAACGTCCCCCGCCCATTCCCTCCACACAAGGCGGAAGGCCAGTTGACATATCAAGGACAGCTGTTACCGGTAAAAAAGAAATGGCACCGCAGGAAAGGCTCAAATTCATTCTCCTATAAAAATAACCTGGCAAC
>JBAXBM010000315.1:0-2221 GCA_037141995.1 Candidatus Omnitrophota bacterium | reverse complement strand
CTCTTTATCATTAAAATGTCGTAAATCGTAGTTTAATAATTTGTACATATTACAATTAAAATCATCTGGTATTTTATATATTCTTTTCTCTTTAATACCTATATTTAAATAATGTTCTATAAGAGAATTATCATCTAAATTTTTGATATCATTGTATAATATTTTATATATATTACAGTCAAAATCATCTGGTATTTTATAAGGTCTCTTTTCATTATACCCATATAAAAAAAAATGATTTATTAAATCATCATCAGATTTATCTTTTAAATCTTCATTTAATATTTTATATATTTTACAATGAAAGTCTGTTGGTAATTTATATAATTTTTTATCTTTTATTATATTCCAATATTTTAAGAAATCACATACTTTCCCTGTCTTTAAGAAACCACCATTCTCCCGGTCAATAACAAAGTCTCATGAGGCAAAAAGAATATGGATTATATTCCCGATCTAAAGAAATGATTATGGATACAACTCATCAGGCAGGCGCAATCGATATGAATTTTAATTCCGGCAGGCACATTCACAAGATATACAGATAAAAAAACATTCACCCATGAGATTCTTTACGGAAATCAACGGCGAAATATCATCATTTCAAAAATCATTCTTTGAACACGCATGCAACCTTGATTTTACTGTTATCTTTCAATGTCACAATTACATTCACATCCCAGGAAGCCTTGCCCAAAGTAACCCCTGTGATCTCACCCTTTATGGCATCAAGTTTAAATAAAACAGGCAGCGATTGCCCTTTATCCAGCTCCCATTTTACAGGCTCACTTTCAACATTGTTTAATTTCAAATTATAAATTTTTATAATTCCCATGACACTTTGTTTTTTATTGACAGCAACAACCGGAGTTAACTTCGGTGTGCTCGATTCATCCGCCTTAGATTGTTCCTTAGGAGCAACTTCCTGATTGTCTTGCTTAAACACAGCTTCGTCCGCATTATCAGGATTTTGAGGTTTATTATTCTCAATGCCTGTTGGCAGCTTATTCTCAGATTCTGCGGATGAATTATTTTCAGATCCTGTATAAGCATTCCGCTCAGATCCTGTAGGCAAATTATCTTCAGGCGAAGCCACGCCTTCAACCGGACTATCAGTAAATGCAGGATCTTTTTCACTCCCAAGACTGGCGTCATTATACATCCCGGCACGCGCCTCTTGTTGATGCATCGGAACCTGCTGATCCACAAAATTGCGCGGCACAGTGCCTGTCGGGACATAGTGATCAACGGGTACAGATCGCGGTAAAGGCACCGGATTTACGACCGGTGAAACAGGGGCCGGCTTGGACGGCGGCGGAGTTGACGGCGGCGGAACAACCTTTTTCTCTTCAACAGGCGCCGGCTTTTCTTTATCCGGTTGACTGAAAAATTCCTTATGTTCCGCACTCTGAATAATCTCAGAATGAGACGCCGCCGTTGAAGTGGCTGTTACCGGCACTGCCGATGGCGTACTAAAAAAGAACGAACACTGCTGGGTGTTGCATTCTTGTGAGCTTGCGCCGACACAATTAGCGCCTCCATTGGCCGGTGCAGGATTGGTGCATGTCCGCGTTTGTGTGCCGCCGCCGCACGTCTTGGAGCATGTTCCGAAATCTGTCCACCCTCCGTTAATAACCGTAAGAATCGAACATTGCTGCGTGTTGCATTCTTGCGCACTCGCGCCGACACAACCAGAGCCTCCATTGGCCGGCGCAGGATTGGTGCACGTCCGCGTTTGTACGCCGCCACCGCAGGTCTTGGAGCATGTCCCGAAATCTGTCCACCCTCCGTTAACAGGTAATGGTGGCGTTATTGTGCCGGCAGGCAGGATCGTAAATGTACCATCGGCAATGCTGGCCGCATCAGCAGACGTATCTGAATAAAGGATAACTTTGGAAAGGTGCAAGGCAGAGGTCCCTAAAGTCGTTCCAATCACTTTAAACTTGAAATTCGCAAAAGTCCCGTTACTTGACGTTATCGCTGTGGTCCCGTACAAAGCAATCTTTACCAAGCCTGGCTGAGGAATATTAACGACAAAATTCATATTTGTTAAAGTCCCGGCTGTAACGTCTGCATTATTTAATTGCAATAGAGAAGGGTTATATACCAACCATACATCCGCAGCATAATATACACCTGTAGCAATCCCGGTGAATGTGGCACTCACCGTCCCAACATCACCCGTTTTAGCGGAAGCACTCGATACTTCTGCATTAAACAC
>JBAXBM010000314.1:0-2222 GCA_037141995.1 Candidatus Omnitrophota bacterium | reverse complement strand
GTAGGGGTGATAACAATAGGCTGAATCGATTTCACGTCCCCATCCGAGTTGCCAAATGAACTCTTCCCCACAGCAACAACCATAAACTTCAAAGTCCCGGTAAAGTCAGGCACTGTGAATTCAGCTGTGGCTTTGCCGTTTGCGTCAGTTCTAATCTTCGACTGCCACAACGAAACTGGCTTGACCCTCTTGGCGTTAACCGGATTGGTGTGTTTACGTGCTACTCTGTCACCAGATGGAGAAGAGTCTGCCGCGGCCTTCTTCTCTTTAACCTCCGGGACCAGCAACGAATAAATATCCGTTGTTAATATCCCGTTTGACCTCTTGGCATAAAAGAATTCATATGGATCAGGTGTTTTGAAACTTGTTAAGCGAAGAATCCCATCATCAACCACTGCCACAGACAATTCTGATGGCTCACCTGCGGTCTCGATGTCCAGTTTTAACGTCTTCCCTGGCTCAACCTTGTCTGGGGCGTTGACCTTCACCACCAACTGATGCTCTTTATGATCCAGGATCAGCGGAGCTATGCCGTAAGCCCTGTGCGCGCTCCAATTCTCTTCATAAACCAGCGGACGTATGACAGAAGCTGAACAATACGCATTAGGCGAGAATTCCTGGGTGACTGGGATCTCAATTTCCTGGGTCAATGCGCTCAATTCCACGGCCTGAGAATAAATAACTGAATCCACAGAACAAGCTATTAGTGCCTTGCCCTTAAAAGGAGATTGGATCAGCAATTTGGCTGTATCCCCGACTGCATATTTCTCTTTATCGAACTTCACATTAACCCGATCAGGCCTTTCCATCGCCCATGGCTGAGAATCCCAGGGACCTGAAACATAAAACTTCAGTGCCGCTGTATGTGCTCCCGGTGCAGCACCTGTCACGCGAATGATATAATCTCCCCAATCTTTCGGAGTGAAATTGTAAACACCCCGTGCAGTGGACATGGCCACAGCGTCTTGCTGAACAACTTCCTCCATGCTCTCCGTGACATACTTATAGCTGCCATCCTCGTCTTTCTTGAGAATGTTACTCCAAATAATCTTTGAAACCTTAACCTTCAATTGAGAAGCGACTTGTTCAGACTCGTCCGGCGAAAGGGTAAGCAGATCAAATCCTACAGGCTCATTATTCTTGCCGAAGCCTTCCTTACTCTTTCTAACTCCAATATAGAAAGAATATGGATCTACCTTAACACTGGAGTAATTGGTTACAGCGCGCCCACCAGTCTCACGAACAACTGTCTTGATGGCCGCTTCTAACGCGGAAGGAACGATGATTTCTTTAGGAAGCTGAATCTCAAAATATCCCTGCCCATCAGCATCGGAAACCTTTCCACCGACGTAAATGGACTTTGGATTGTATTTCACAGTATCGTCTGTAAAAGAGAAATCCTTATAAGCCTTGGGCTCAAACTTCAGAGGATTTAACTTAAAAGAAAGCTCTATGTTGCGTCCAGCTGCTACTGCACCAAAAGATTCCTGCACCTTGACCATAAGAGGAATAACATCATCTATTTTATAGCGCTCAGCAGCAAGCTTGACGGACACTTTTAAACTGTCCGGGATAAACTCTTCAACATTGAAATTGAGCTCTCCAACGGCCTTATCATTTCCTGGAACAAAAACTGATGCTTGATATTCCCCTGTCATTGCATAGTCAGGGACATCAACGTCAAGATCCAGCGTTCCAAAATCGGACAAAACCCCACTCAGCTTCTTAAACTCTTTTCCATCAGGTCTTTTAAGAGAAACAGTAACGGGAAACTGCTCCGGCAATGCCACGCCAGGCGCACGCACAACAACCCGTATAAATACCTTCTCACCGGGGCGGTAAACCCCACGATCAGAATAAACAAACGCCTCATAACCACTGGATAAATATGGCCGCCCCTGAATATCGAAGTCCGCTTCAGATAAAACATTCTTCTCGATCTCCAAGAATGACAAGTCACTGTCTGTCGATGCCGTAATAACAAACGGCTTCCTATCTCCTGAGAAATCTAAATCTTTAAAGTAAACTGAACCTTTTTCATCAGATGTGCCCTGGCAGATCAATTGATTAGTCTTTGAGAATACTTTGACAGTTACATTAGCAACCGGTGCCGTATCGGCTAAAGAATTAAGCCACACTATGATTCCATTTGAGGCTTGCTTAGCAAGGATGCCAATGTCCGTAGAAAGAATCAATTTGCTGTCACTGCGATAATCGTCCTC
>JBAXBM010000313.1:0-2232 GCA_037141995.1 Candidatus Omnitrophota bacterium | reverse complement strand
TTAATGTGTCAGATATCTTCAACCCATATTTCGCTTGTGCCACCGTCGCTGGTAACGCATCCGTAAAATCAACAACGAATGTCCCGTCAACCGCTGTCGTCGACCCGTTATACGCAAAAGCCCCGCCGTTTGACTGAAATGCCGGCAAACTCGTATATTTAGCATAGCTATTAGTATTCACGGCATATCTTCCGATGCCGATAATATTTTCTTTACGGCTCACCTGGTTCAACGTAAATTCTCCCAGGAGTTTTGGCGTATAATTGGACTGGATCAGAAGCACATACCCCCTATTATCCCAGATAGCTGCGTTCCTTCCGGCGGAAGGCGCCGACGAGACAGAAGAAACCGCTTTAAGCGCATCATAAGAAAGCCAAATATATCCTGAATTCTTCCAGGTTGCTGCCCATGAATTGGCGATCTTCAACGCACCCAATTCACCCTCTTCAACAAGCCCGTTGCCATTAATATCTGTCCAAATATCGTCATTGTATCCAACAATGGTTATGGCATGCCCGCTGGTATACATGCTCCCCTTCGAATAATAGGCAATAAACTGCCCGACAAGAAGGTCATCATCGGCTGTATTAGGATTATTTTTTACAGCCGCATATTGCCAATTAAAAATATCCGTGGCAAACCCGACAACATGTCCGTTGTTAAGAAGCTCCTTAAGCTGCTGCAATCCGGTATTCGTATTCAAATTTTCAACATAACCGGGAACAATGGTACGTGCATTCAGGGCGTTGCGCCAGGTTTTAGCATCCAATGGCCAGGCACGATAATTTGAATCGTATGCGAAATCAGCCATGGAAGGCGCGCCATGATTGGCAAGAAGAGTATAAGGGGCCATGATCGAAGAACCATTATCCTGTCCGCCATTAACAAGATTATAAACAAATTTCGGGGAATAAATATAATTGTTATTCCCGGTGTTAATGGCAATATTTTTATCACGCGCCTGTGTATAAGAAAGTTGGTAATAAGTAATAGCAAATGATGCACACGAACCAAGATTGCCCTGATCACCAATGGGGGGAAACCAGATTGTTTGACTGTTGTCGACGGCTGACGGTAATGTGGCCGTAACAGTTGCCACAGCGCCGGTACCCTTGGTTAGGGCAACCGCCGAAACTGTCGATGATGCTGATAAAGCAGGATTGGCCTGAAACTCAAGGTCTTTGGTATCGGCAACAATACTCGAAGTGTTTATCGCCGCAGAACGCGCTTTGTTTCTTTTCTTTAATGCCTTATTGATACGATTTTGTCCCAAACTGTTCAAGTGAACTTTATTAATTCGTCTCCAATTCTTCTGGATACTATCGTTCTCAACAGCTGTTAGGGGTTTAAGTCCTGTTGGATGAGATTGGCCATTAAGCAGATTCCCCGCCTGCAAAGCATGTGCGTTACCAAGAAATAAAGCAAGCGCGATACACCCGATAAGGATACGTTTGATTATCATCGGCAGCTCCTTGGTTGGTAGTTAAATTATTAGAGAAAAGCCACGCGAGAAGTTAACTTATTATAACGCAGGCGGGACATGTACACAACACACATTTCCCCGCCAGCAGGCAATCCTGCCAAACGGAGGTTGTATACTTCATATCAATACTGTTTTGCTTACCTGCTCTACATCTTTCCCCCCGATTTCCGGCTATTTTATAATTTGGACCGGTTATGACGAAGCAAACAATCGGACGATTGTTTGTCCCGGACTTCCGGTCGCGGTTCCTATAGGAAACTACGGCCATCTACGCCGGGGGATTATTTGGTCCGGGTAAAAGCAGATCATAGCGCTGTAATCCGCTTTTGGCATACAACGCGGTGCAGAAGACCTGTTAGTTCCAGTACCCCATCTCGCCCTTCCCCTGCACGATGTATTCCTCAAAACTATTAAAGCCTTTCTCTAATGTAACCTTGGCACCGGGGTTATCCTTCTGAAATTGCTCGTGATACTCCAAACTACGATCAAAACTATCACAAGCCGCCGCTCGATCTTTGAAACGCATAGATTGCATAATTCCCATTTTAATATAAACGGCAGATGCTGCGGCTGTCATCCCGTGTTTCTTTGCTAAAGCCAACGATTTTTCAAAATACTCCATGGCCTTTTGATTAGCATTATCTGTTGTTACGTTTTTATCTACTCGACTGAAAAGTCTATAGAACTTATCAACGAGATATTGTCAAATGTTGTGGGCTGGGATTTTAAAAGCATCCAATCAGCCCGTT
>JBAXBM010000312.1:0-2245 GCA_037141995.1 Candidatus Omnitrophota bacterium | reverse complement strand
TGGGGAGGTTCTCGCGGATAATAAAAGAAGTTTTTGCGTAGCGTTGTTGCCGCAGGATATCAAGGATAAGCATGAGGTGTTTCGTTTTTTGGCGGAAGTCCTTAATATTAAATTGACTCAGATTGAGGCCAGATATAAAAAGAACAGGGTGGCATCATTTTCTCCGGTTATTGTCGCGAGGGATATTGTCCGGCAGCAAGCGATCAAAATTGAGGAGAACGCGTATCAGTATCCCGGGCTTTTGGTGATCGAAGATTTCCGCCGGCAGTATCCTTTTGGCGCGGTGACGGCGCATGCGACAGGATATGTCGGCCGGGCGACAGAGGCGCGGATGCGCCGGATTGAAGCATATGGTTATAGTACGGATGATCCTGTCGGGTATTCCGGTGTTGAGGAATATTATGATGATGATTTGCGCGGAGCTCCGGGGGGCCGGCAGATCCAGGTTAACAGCCGCGGCAAGCAGGTGCGTTTGCTGAGCATGCGGGCTCCCGCGGATGGGAGAGATCTTGTCCTTACCATTGATATCGATATCCAGCAGGCGGCGTATGAGGCGTTGGGCGGAAGGAAAGGCTCGTTTGTAGCCATTGATCCTGCCAATGGCGAGGTTTTGGCGCTGGTGAGTTCACCTTCATTTGATCCCAATGATTTTTCAAGCAGGGAGGACAGGAGCCAGGCTGCGGCGTATTTGAAAGATGACGCGTTGCCTTTGTTGAATCGTGCGGTATCGGCTCAATTTCCGCCGGGATCGGTTTTCAAAATCCCTGTAGCCGCCGGAGGCTTGCAGGAACGTAAAATCAAAGAGGAAACGACCTTTGATTGTCCGGGATATTTTGATCTGGGCAAGCGCCGCTATAAATTCCCTCATGCTTACGGGGCCCAGGACCTTATTCAGGCAATAGCGCATTCGGCCAACGAGTATTTTTTTCATATCGGGCTTGCCCTCGGCCCCGAAGTGATGTTGCGATATGCGTCCCTGTTCGCGCTTGGTGAGCGGACAGGCATTGACCTGCCGTATGAGGTCAAGGGCTCAGTCCCGCGGCATACGGCTTTCAAGCAGTGGTTTCGAGGGGATACCGCCAATATGTCGATCGGCCAGGGGTATGTTCTTGTCACCCCTGTTCAGTTGGCGCGGCTGATGGCGGCTGTTGAGAATGAAGGGCAGATACCTTCAGTCCATCTCAAGAAGTCGCTGGGGGGGGTGGAGAATGCCGCGCATCTATCGTCACAGGTCGTGGTTTTGCGGCCGGAAGTGTGGGGAACATTAAAAAAAGGTTTGCATGAAGTTGTCATGATGGATAACGGCACGGCGCATGTTTTGAATATCCCCGGGATTGAGGTTTATGGTAAAACAGGGACTGCCCAGGCGGGATCAGGCAAAGACGATCATGCGTCGTTTGCGGGTGTTGTTAAAACCCCCTTGCGTACGTTTGCGTTTGTTCTTTTGCTTGAAAATGGAGGGTCGAGCGCCAATGCTTGCCTTGCGGTTAAGGAGATGCTCCTTAATCTTCAGTCGCGCGGAAAAATTGGAACACAGGAGGCTGGATAGCGTATGCCGATGATTATTGATACTCACGCGCATTTTCATGATATCACGGACCCTGCCGCGGTGTTACGGGATTCGGCTGCCGGAGGGGTGAGTGATATTGTTCTTCCGGGGGTTGATTTACGTTCCAATCAGTGTCATGTCCGTCTGCGTGCGGATTATGCCTTGCCCCGTCTTCATGTGGCCATGGGGCTTCATCCGGCGTATGTTCCCGACGAAAGTGCGGAAGCCTGTTTTTCATTTATGCGCGAGCACCTGTCTGATGCTGTTGCTGTCGGTGAAACAGGGCTTGATTTCGGCTATAAATGGGTGCGCGATAATGAAGCCGGGAAGAATGAACAGCGGGCGGCTTTTTCCCGCCATCTGGAATTGGCGCGTACATTTGATCTGCCGGTGATTGTGCACAGCCGCGGCGCGTGGCGTGAGTGCCTGGATATGGTGAAGGCCGCAGGTATCCGGCGTGCCGATTTTCACTGGTATAGCGGGCCGGAGGATGTTCTCAGGGATCTTCTTGACGCGGGTTTCGTGATTTCCTGTTCTGTGGCGGTTGAACACAGCATTGATGTCCGTCGGGCTGTTGTATTTGCGCCGTTGGGGTCCATTCTGGTCGAAACAGATACGCCGGCGAAGATCCCGTCTGCGAACGGGGAGCGCATTCCTTCTGCCCCCAGGGATGTGTGGCGCACGATGAGGGCGTTA
>JBAXBM010000311.1:0-2267 GCA_037141995.1 Candidatus Omnitrophota bacterium | reverse complement strand
GTTTAAGGGCTTCGAACGTGCCCGGCCTGGCCGTTGCCATCTGCGGGCACCTGAACCCGACAATGGTCGCCAGCTTGCTTTCACCGTATGTCGGACGAATGGCTTCCAGGCAGGGAGACCATATCGTCTTTGATGACGGCTGAACAAATTCACCCACTTTCAAAATGGTGCAGTCCGCTGTGACACCGGATCCCAGGCGGCTCCCCAGGCGCGGCGCCAGTTCCCGGCCGGAGGTGGTGGCCCCGAAAAGGCTGATTTCAGGGCGGCGTTCTTTCACAATCTGTTCAATCACCGACGTAAACGGCAGGATGGAATATTCGGCAAGGCGGGGGTCTTCGACCACAATCACCTCATCGGCACCGTGCGCGATCAACCGGGGAGCCAGCGCCTTGACATCCTGCCCGATCAACAGGGCCGTCACTGTTGTTTTCAATTCATCCGCGAGCTTCCGTGCCGGATTCAGGATTTCCACCGACGAAAGGGACAGCTCCCTGCCGACAACTTCAGCCCATGTGAAAATGCCGCTGGCACCGTTACGAAAATCCCTGCGCGGAAACCTGTCCTGTTTGGACTGGTCAGGGGCGGCAGGCCCTTGCGCTGAATGCGGAACAGCCGGCGCATGCAGGCTGGCCGCGATATCAAATGTTTTTACAAGATTCCCGGAAAGTTCCGCGGGATTATGGCCGTTGATCATGCTGACCGGCGGGCGGTCACGCGTGATATTGACGACCTTGGCCACGCTCGTCGGAGAACCATTCAACCCGACAATGGCCGGATCAAGCCCGATATGATCCAGGTTGTAAGATTCAATGCTGACCTGCCTGGCCTTGATCGCCCCGGCCAGGGAAGGGCGGCGTAAATGAATCGCCGTCGGCGCCACCGACACCACGCACGGCATGGGAAGCTTCAGTGTCTGGTGCCCGCCCTCAATCATGCGCCTGACAATCAAATATAACGGCGCGTAATCCACATGCACCGCGAATGTCACCTGCGGGATACCGAGATTCTCGGCCACCTGCGAAGGCACATGCGCCGTATCGCCGTCGCTCGTCTGGCGTCCCGCGAAAATGATATAAGGTTCCCGCGGATCAGCAGGCAATATCTTGCTTTTCAGCAGTGTCGCGATCGCCAGGCCTGTTGAAAACGTATCAGACCCGCCCAGGCGGCGGTCCGAAAGAAGCACCGCCCGGTCATAACCTAATGAAATCGCCTGGCGCAACGACTGGTCAAAACTCGGCGGCCCCATGGAAACAACAATTAACTCGGCATCCGGGACATACTGCCGGATCTGAAGCCCCTGTTCAAGGCCGAAACAGCAATCCACATTGATCATGGATTTTGCCTTGGTCCGGTCCATCAGGCCGTCTTCGCCCATGCGCATCTGCGAAAACAACGGCACCTGCTTCATCAAGCTGATAACTTTTAATCCCATATTACCTCACATATTTTCATATTCCGGGCCGTCGCCACCGTAAGGCGTTGCCCAGATAACATTAGAATAAGGGTCCTTGATATCACATGTCTTGCAATGCACACAATTGGAGGGATGCAATTTAAGGCTTTTTTTACGGGTTTTGGGATCAGTGCTGATCTCAAAAACCTGCGCCGGGCAAAAATGCTGGCAAGGCCCGCCGTACTTCTTGATGCATTCATCGCACACGGCCGCACTCTTGACCTGAATATGGGACGGCTGTTCTTCGTCATGCTTTGTCCCGGAGAAGAAAATGGCTGTCTCCTTGTCAAGCACCGCCGCCCTGGGGCAGGCATCCGGATCTTTGGCCCCCCCGTTACGGCAAGGCTCCAGAGGCTTAATATGCGCGCGATCCTCACCCATAACAAGCCGCCCCTTGAACGACAAGCCGCGCCCGCCTGTCAGGATCTGCGTTCCGAACTGCATGCCTCCGAAAAACAGGTTAGACGCAAATGCCTGCCTGAAATTACGGACCGGATAAAGTTCCTTGTAAACAGCGCTTTCCTTAATAAGTTTCGCGTAAAGGGCTAATCCGGTACTGGCCGTACCATTAATCCTGAATGCTTCCAGGGCCGCCTTCGCCGCCAGCATCCCTGAACGCATGCTGGAATGCACGCCTTTTAAGCTGGGCATCGCCAGGAATCCCGCCGCATCGCCGATAATCATCACCTTGTCATGGTACAATCGCGGCAAGGCAAAAAAACCGCCTTCAGGGATCGTCTTGGCGCCGTAACGCAGCATCTTCCCGTTCTTGATAATCCTGCTGACAAAAGGATGTTCCTTATACGTTTGGAGC
>JBAXBM010000310.1:0-2294 GCA_037141995.1 Candidatus Omnitrophota bacterium | reverse complement strand
GATCGATTTCTTTTCAGCGGTCGATGATCTGCAGTCAAAGGATGTGTCTGGAGCCGGTATGACAGGCACTTTAGAATTCAATTCAGCCACGTATTATCGTTTTGCGGCCCTGAATCTTGATATGTTGGCAGATGCACATCATTTAGGAGCTTTGGACAGAGCAGAGCGTCAAAGTGTTGTTCGGGCATTTATTGAGGCGACCATCAAAGCTATTCCGAGCGCCCGAACGAATACGATGAATGGGAATACAATCCCTGCGTATGTTCTGGGTGTTGTTAGGGACAAGGGACATCCGGTTCAATTGGTTAATGCTTTTGAGAATGCAGTTCGGCCTGACCAGGGGTATGTGGCGAAATCTGTTGAGTTGCTTAAGAAGGAATACGCCAAACTTGTTGATACTTGGGGGATGATGGCAGTGTTAGAAAAAACAATTCCGGATGTCAGCATTAAAGTCTTTCTCGACGGGATGGTGGAACATGTTATTTGAAAAATCCTTCTTGGCACTCCGGCTGGAAGGACCCCTGCAATCCTGGGGATACAGCAGTCAGTACAATCGGCGTAATACTGGTTTGATGCCGACTAAAAGTGCGATTGCCGGTATGTGTTGTGCAGCAATCGGGTTGACGCGTGGTGGTGAGGGTGAGCAGGTATTTCTTGTGGCTTTTAATAAAACAAGCCTGACAACGATTGCGATTCCGCGAATGGTGATTAAGAAAGTGTTGCCGATCGGTCGTTTGCAGGATTACCATACGGTTGGCGGTGGCTATGATTCCAAGAATCTGGATGAACGAGGAAGCATAACTGTCTCCGCCGATACGGGTAAACCGCGAGAACACGCAGTTTTGACACAGCGTCAGTATTTGACGGATGCTTCCTTTGGGATCTTGATAGAGGGAGAATCACTATTACTTCAACGTATTGCGGATGCTTTGAAAGATCCGGTCTGGGGTATTTGGCTTGGTCGTAAAACGTGTATCCCGTCAGCACCTGTGTTGGTTGGTTTGAAAAAGGAACGGGTTGAAGCGTTACATCTTCTTATTGGCGATAAGCCACTGGAAATGTTTACGGTTCAGGAGGATGTTGATAATTTCATGGATGGGACTGATTCATTGTCAGATGTTCCGGTGTCTTTTAAGACAGATAAGCGGGTTTTTTCACCTCGACGGGTTAAAATGACATTTTCAAGGTGAGACAATGACGACAGGCAATACTCCGCTCTTACCCAGACTTTCACCGATCGCCATCAAAGAGCGTGTTTCGTTTGCTTATGTGGAGAAAGGAAATCTTGATGTTCAAGACGGAGCGTTTGTTGTGGTCGATATTACTGGGGTGCGTACACATATTCCTGTAGGAGGAGTTACTTGTCTTATGCTTGAGCCTGGCACCAGGATCACCCATGCCGCTGTAGCTTTGGCGGCACGGGTAGGGTGTTTGATCATTTGGGTTGGAGAGGCAGGCGTTCGGCTGTATTCGGCGGGTCAGCCAGGAGGAGCGCGTGCTGACAGGCTTCTTTTTCAGGCACGTCTTGCTCTAGATGAAGATATGCGACTCAAGGTTGTCAGACAAATGTACAAAGTTCGATTTGGGGAGGAGCCACCGGCGAAAAGGAGTGTTCAACAATTACAGGGCATCGAAGGGGCGCGCGTTCGTAAAATATATGAATTATTCGCGCGACAATTCGGCGTGCAGTGGAAAGGCCGCAATTATGACGTTGAAGACTGGAAGAAAGGAGATGTGGCGAATCAATGCCTTAGTGCCGCCACGTCTTGTTTGTACGGTATTACAGAAGCTGCAATATTAGCGGCCGGATATGCACCTGCTATCGGGTTTATTCATACGGGCAAGCCATTGTCATTTGTTTACGATATTGCAGATTTATTCAAATTTGAAACGGTGGTGCCCATAGCATTCAAGATTGCGGCTCGAAAAGTGGGGAATCCTGATCAAGTGGTGCGACTAGAGTGTCGTGATGTTTTTCGGAGTACAAATCTTTTAGAAAGAATTATTCCAATTATTGAAGATGTATTGTCTGCCGGCGGTTTGTCAATGCCGGAGGAGCCAGACTATGCTGTTAATTCTGCAATCCCTGAACATAAGGAGTTGGCTGATGATGGCCATCGTGCTTGAAAATGCACCAGCGCGTTTAAGAGGGCGTTTGGCTGTTTGGCTTTTGGAAGTAAGGACAGGAATTTATATTGGCAATTATTCTGTGAAAGTAAGGGATATGATATGGCGACAAGTGCAATCAGGGATTGAAGATGGTAATGCAGTCTTGATGTGGAGTGCACCGAATG
>JBAXBM010000309.1:0-2318 GCA_037141995.1 Candidatus Omnitrophota bacterium | reverse complement strand
GTATAAATCCAGCGATACCAGCATCCCCGCCAGGATCATGATGCCGGTATTTTTTGCCATAAAAAGACCGCCGCCCGTTAAAAATTCTTTCTTTAAATAAAACCCGATCACCCCGATCGTTACCCACAGGACAACCTTATGCTCGCGGCTGAACCAAAGGCGGTCAACGCTGAAAGACCATTTCTCACCAGGCGCATAGGGCGCCAGCGCCGGCCACATCGCTGGAACATGCGCGCGGTAAGCCAAATAAGCGGCACCGAATTTCTCGGCCAGCATCTTTTCTTCATTGCGGATCGTCCGCGCATAAACAGCCGCCATTACCCCGAAAAAAACAGCCCCCGGGACAATCAGCTTGAGCATAACAAAAACACCCCAAAGGATCAACGCCGTCCCCAGATAAAGCGGATTCCTCACCCACGCATACGGCCCGGAGGTTGTCAGGCGGTCAAGCTTGATGGCATAGCCGTTAGACCACAGGCGAATGAATAGCCCGGCCAAAAGAAAACCAGCGCCCGCCCGCAAGGATGCATTATCCGGAACCGCGCAAAGTATAAGATAAACACCCAGCGGATAAAGAACGGCAAAACGAAGGCGAAGAAGGCGCTTGACGCGCGCAAGGATCCAAGGCATAAGCCCTTTCCCGGAACAAAACAGCTTCCGACTGATTGATAAAATTTTTATTTCATCCCTATCACAACCGCGGCATAAACCGCGTACAAAATTCCGCCCAGCATCATCACCCAGGGCGATATCCTGGGGCGCGTGAGCGTCACATAAAGCAACGCTCCGGCGGAAAACAAAGCCAGCACAGCAGAAATGAGCGCCATCCCCTCCACTTTCCACGGCGTGAAAAGCAATCCCACGCTCACCGGAAATGTGGACTGAAAAACCATAGCGCCCGTCATGTTGCCGACCGCCAGCGTATCCTTGCCCTTCAATGTCCAGGTAACACTATTGAACTTCTCCGGCAATTCCGTCGCGATAGGCGCCACCAGCAAAGCAAAAAGCAAAGGATCCATCCCCCACCCCACCGACACAACTTCCAGGTGCCGCACAAAGATCTGCGCCCCAAAAACCATAACCCCCAGGGAAATCGCGATCTGCAAGAGTGACCAGCGCAAGGAGGCTTCTTTCTTTTCAATCCATCCCAGCTTTTCCGGAAACTTGACAATATGCAAAGGTTCAAAATGCTCCAGCGGCGCGCTTTCTCCGGCGATAGTCTGAAACACATAAAGAATATACCCCGCCCCCAATAAAATCGCCAGCGGCCATACAGGGATGCGCGGGAAAAGGATAGGCAGAAAAACAGCCGATCCGTACATGCCCAAAAAGAAAATAAGGTCGCGCTTCAGCGTGCCCCGATCCGCCCTCACCTCTGGCTGGCGCCCGGCCCGGCAGGAGGCCGCCCACGCGCTGCCCCCGATCAAAAAAAACCCAATCGTCGCCAGCATAAACGGCGCCCCCAGGATCGCCCCCACACCGATTTCCTTGGAAGAGCCTCCGGCATGTGAAAAAATCGCCACCAGCGGCAGGATCGTTTCCGGCAGGGCCGTACCAACCGCCGCCAGGATGCTTCCCACCACGGCCTGGGAAAAAGACAGGCGGCGCCCAACCACTTCAACGCCGTTGGTAAAACCTTCTGCCGCCAGAAGAATCATCCCCAGGCTTAATAAAAGAAAAAAAAGCGAAACCCCCATATCCAAAACCCCTCTATCTGTGCCACTATCAGCGCCAGGCGCTCAACTTCCATCCTTATGTACCCGCGAGCATCACGGCCGCCTCACCGACCTTACGGCGGCGCAATTTCCTAACCGTCACCACAATTCCGTCAGCCGCAATCGTTTCTCCGCCTTCAAAAGACACATCTTTATACCGGGAACACCATTCCGTCAAACGCATGCCCGCGGGCACTTCCGAGGGCATATCCCACCGGATAGCCTGCGCCAGCACTCCCAGCGTCACCCCGCCGCCCACAATCCATCCGCCGCCGTAAGGATGAATCTGCGACGGTACACGGTCAAATTCATCCTCAATATCCCCCACCAGCTCCTCGATAATATCTTCCATCGTGATCATGCCGACAAGCCCCCTGTCCTTCTGGACCACCAGCATGATATGTAAATTCTCCTGGATCATTTTTTCCAGCGCGGAAGCAATCGTCACGTCCGATTCCAATGACACAATCGGCCGCAATATGCCCCTGATCGTCGGATCCGAAGGATTCAGCCGCAACGCCACAATAATGTCCTTGAAATTGACATACCCCAAAATATCCTGCCGCCCAGCCTCGGTGATGCAGACCGGGAAACGGGTATGCA
>JBAXBM010000308.1:0-2322 GCA_037141995.1 Candidatus Omnitrophota bacterium | reverse complement strand
TTCGATTATTGTCCGGACACACCGTGAGCTTGATCTGACACGGCAAAAAGAGGCGGAAGATTTCTTTGATAAAGAACGCCCGGAATATGTTTTTCTGGCGGCCGCGACGGTTGGCTGGATTCTTGCCAACAGCACGTATACCGCGGATTTTATTTATGAAAATATCATGATCGGCCAACACCATTCAGGCGAGCTATAAGTTCGGCGTCAGGAAATTGCTGAATCTGGGTTCGACGTGCATTTATCCCAAGTTTGCGCCTCAGCCGTTGAAGGAAGAGTCTCTTCTGTCCGGGGCCTTGGAGCCGACGAATGAGCCGTATGCGGTGGCGAAGATCGCGGCGATCAAGATGTGCCGGTATTACAATGCACAGTACAAGACGGATTTCATGTCCGTGATGCCGACGAACCTTTACGGGATCAATGATAATTATGACCTTGCGGCGTCGCATCTTTTGCCGGCGTTTATCCGTAAATTTCACTTGGCCAAGCTGTTACGCGCCGGGAATATTATTGCCGTAAAGGCGGATTTAGCCCGGCACGGAGTCCCGTCCGGATTATCGGATGACCCGGCGGCGGCGCTCAAGGCGTTGGGGGTTACGGCGGATAGTTTGGCGCTTTGGGGGACTGGAACACCGTGCCGCGAACTCCTTTATGCGGATGATCTTGCCGAGGCGTGTGTGTTTTTAATGCGCATGTATCCGGCGTCGGCTGTTGGTGAATTTGTCAATATCGGATCGGGTATGGATATGCAGATTAAGGATATTGCTGCGCTTGTGAAAGAAATAGTTGGTTTTGATGGCGGAATTTCATGGGATGCGACGAAACCGGATGGTACGCCGAAGAAGCTTGCTGATGTTGCCCGTGTGAATGCCCTGGGCTGGAAAGCGACAACAACCCTGCGCGACGGCATTGCGTTGGCGTATCAAGATTATCTGGCTCGCTAGAAATTTCGCATATGTTTGGCGCATACCATTCTTCGCCTGCTTTACCGCGCCACTCCTTCGGCTTCTCTCGGGGGATAGACCTCCTCGTTACAGGCGAAAAAGCACTCGGCGCTCGGCGCGGCGAACGCGCAAAGCGCTAAACATCTCGAGGCTTCCCAGAAATTTACAGCATGTTCTGTTGGGTAGTGGTATAATTATTTCATTGAATTTGATCTTTGAGATTATTGGGGGTGACTGGTTTCGACTTGAGTGAGCCGGGGCCAGGTTGCATGCCGAGGACGCCAGTTGGCCTCGTAAAAATCTGGCACACAATAAATGCTAACGAAAAACCGTTAATGTTTAGTGACTTCGAACAGCAGATCGCTTTAAACCCGATCGCTCCGTTCGGAGGCATGATCGCAGTTCCAGCCATTCACTAATTAATTAGTGGATGCACTTTGCCGGTGATGCCTGCGGGCCGGTAAAGTCACGCTGCAGGCTGGTTTCATCATGAGTCCCGCATGATGCGATAAGACGCAGGGAATGGTATCCGGCGGGTTTGTCCGCTGAAACGCCGGACGCGACATTAAAGACGGACTACGCATGTAGAAGCTTGATCTTAGACACTGAAGGACCCGGGTTCGATTCCCGGCACCTCCACCATTTCTTGTCATGTGTAGCGTATCCTGTTGAAAGTGAGTGACTTGCAATACTCAAAATAGACTGCTTAATGGCTAATGCCCATTTTAATGCCCAAATTAAGATGGACATGCCTCGGAGCAGGGTATGGCAACGTTACGCAAGCAGGGGCAGTGTTACTTCATAGACTACCGCATAGCAGGGCAGCGGGTTCGTAAAACCATCGGACTTTCTCTTAAAGTCGCTGAAATAGCCCTCAGAGAGATTGAAGTATCACTGGCGAAGGGCGAACTGACTGCCGAGTATCAGGGCGGTCTTTATAAGAACCTTCTGCAAGATTATCGCTCGTATTGTCAGACGAACCTTGCACCGAACACCCGCAATCGTTACCGCTCCATCCTCGACAATTTCAACCGCTTCTTATCAAAACAATCAAGAGTACTCAGTAAGGCGTCGGATTTTACTCCTCGTGTATTCGAGGGCTTTAAAGCCTTTCGCAAGGGGGAAGGTGCGTGTAATAGAACCATCAACGCCGAGCTTATTGTTATCAAGATGATGTTCCGTCTGGGCGTGCAGTGGTCGTACCTGCACAAGAACCCCATGAACGGCGTGTCCAAGTTACGAGTACCTGCCGAGAACCCTCCCAGATTCCTCACCGAAGACGAGTGCAAAAAGCTTTTGGCTGCCAGTAAGGGTTTCATTTATCTGGACTTCCCCTGGTTTAGTGGACAGGTTTTGACGAAGAGTCTAAAATCAACCA
>JBAXBM010000307.1:0-2330 GCA_037141995.1 Candidatus Omnitrophota bacterium | reverse complement strand
TGAATTCAATCGCCGGGCCATGGGTGTTGGTGGTCATGTTGAGTTGGGAGGGATTGAGGTCGATACCGCCGGTAGCATTCTTTCTACTATCTTTTTCCTCAGAAGCCAATCTTTTCTGAATAAAGAAATATAGCCCATTTGAGAATTGATCAGCCAAAGAAAGCGTATTCCCAGAAATTGATGAACTCCCTGATCTACTTCTTACAACATTCAATAAAATACTTTTTGTAGATTTTATACCATACGTTTTATCAAGATATCCAAGAATCTTATTTTGAATTCCTTCCAATTTTTCCAAATCTATTTTAAGTTGTGCATCAGCACTCCCCTCATCAACGACAAACTTAACATTAACCATATTTACCCCTGCAATTTCTTTATCAACACTCTTAAGCGTATCAACATAAAATTGCCTGAGCGTTTTTGCATCATATACCTTATTTCGATACTCTGATAATTCCCCTCTAAATCCTATCCAATAAGTTATGTTTGACCCTATTCTTTCAAAGAACTTATTGTTAATATTCCAATTAAGTGAAATTACTATCCGATTCGTAGGATCAATCAAAACCCATGCACCTCTATCACTGTCATACACCTCAATAACCACATGTCCTGAAAATCCACTCGAATATCCTTGAACAGACACTTCAACTGCATCTAAGAAATTAACTTTATACCCTTTGGCCAACATTGTCTCATAAAAAACAATACCATAATCGCCACATCCAGATGCCAATTCATTATAAAGGATTTCTTCAGCACTCCTTTTACGGAGGAAATCTTCCTTTAGACCAGAAATAATTTCTCCAGAAGAAAACCCAACATAAGATTTCCCAGGCTCCATTGATTTAAGCATAGCAATCTTTTCAAATACTGTTCCTATATCTCTCAATAACACACTGTCCATATTCCTTCTCTGCGTAACAATATCTTGTTGAGGTTTCAAGCTAACGCCCTGGGGCACATTTATTACAGCCTTCCAAGGAACTTTAAACCTTGATATTATTTTATCAAGCATTGCTTTCATCGACATATCCGCTCTAACAGAAACAACCGCCTGCTTCTTCAAATCCACCTTCGGCACCGTTGCGTTATCAATCTTAAACGCCTCTGCCATATCCATATTCGCACCACCCGAAAAATACTTTCGCGGGATCATTTCATGGGTGATTGCATCCGGCTCTTCTTTGATCAGGTCAAAAGCACCTTTTTTGAAGGCGGCGACGTATTGGGACCAGATCTTTTCTTTTTCGTTCTTGTCGGTAATATCGATGCCGGCGACTTTCTTTTGATCGACGTAGGCCTGGCCCATGATGCTGGCTTTGACTTTGCGCTTGTACCAGGTGGCAAGGATGAGGGAATTGTAGACCTGACGCAGGGTGGCGAAGTTTTGGCCTTCGTTGACTTCTTTTTCGAGGATGGGGATGATAACGTCGCGGAGGACTTGTTTGGCGATGTCGGAGGATGGGCGGTCGGTGGCATTAGTATTGAGACGAGGCAGTGCCTCGTCTTTACGGGCGCTGGTAGCAAGATAATCAGTCTCGAGCATGACTTTCAATTGACTCTCGACGACGTAGGCGGCGTCTTGGTGTTCGTAGACGGTGGCTTTGGCAGGGGTGATCCAGACCTTGTTGAAGGTGTCGACGGGGATATCGGTGGTGCCGTAACGTTTTAAGGCTTCGACGTAGACTTTAGCCCAGAATTCCTTGCCGACTTTATCGTCGGGGTAAATGACCGATGCGGTGATCTGCTTGAGGATGTAATCTTGCGCTAAAAGGTCGCGGCCCATTTCGGTCTGGCCAAAAGCCTCCGGCACAATGCGGTCTTTTTCGTACGGGCTCAAATTCACCCAGAGGTCTTTCTCAGGAACTGTGAGCGAGGCGAGAAAATACTTGATCAGGCGAATAGAGTCTCCTTCGACCTTGGTATCCCCCTTGTCCAGAATAAAATCAAATCGAAAAGGATCATTCCGATACACCTTGATACCCTTAAGAAGCGACGGAGCAAATACCGGGCTCAAGGCGAGGCGTGTTCCCGGTGCGGGCAATGTCACCTGCGCGCAAAGCCGTGCATCCGGCATGATAAATGCCACAATCAAAATGCTGGCGATGAACTGATGCAGTTTTTGCCTGAAATTACTCAAGACATTCCCTCTATTGAAATGAATGAACCTCACCTTGATAATAAAGATAACATATATATATAAACAAATGCAATACACTGGACAAATTGGCAATTGAATCGCAGATTGTAAAATGAAGTGCGACAAAAAGGGAAATAAGAAAGCCCCATAGATCAGAGAAAAACTGTTACTTTGTAAGTGTCTA
>JBAXBM010000306.1:0-2337 GCA_037141995.1 Candidatus Omnitrophota bacterium | reverse complement strand
ATCCCAACGCACTCCCCCCTCTCAACATTAAAAGATATATCATTGAGCGCCCAAATATGCTTGCGCTCAATCCTTTTTTTTGCTGAAACAAAGGGGATGATTGACGTAAAATATTCCCGCAACGTTAAACCTGCGGGGCCTAAATAAAATATCTTGCTTACATGGGATACTTCAATAATGGGAACACTCATGCCGACCTCTTAAATAATATCTGCAAGAATCATTTCTCGTCTTCTAAAGAAAAACCAAGCCACAACAAATATCCCTATTGAAACCCCCATGGATATCCCCAACAAACCCGCATCAAACCCAGTCCCTGCGATACAGGACCGCGCCAAAGTGATCATGCCTGTTAATGGATTAACAACCAACAGCACCTGTTTAAGCAAAAGATGATTATTTAAGATTTCTATCGGGTAAAATACCGGTGTCAAATAAAACAACACTTGTAAAAAAAAGGGGACAACAAAGCGGATATCCCTAAATTGCGCATTGATCGATGACAGGATGAGCCCCAACCCGAATACTGCCAGCATCACGCATAAAAACAATACTGGTAAAATCAACAGCCCTGTTATTGAAAAACTTGTGCCCCAGCATACAAGCATTATCAGGAGCAGCCCCGTCCCCACACAAAAATCAATGCCGACGGATACAACCACAGCCAGCGGCAACATATAACGAGGCACATAAACTTTATTAACAAGCTCAGGATTATCAATCAATGCATTACTGGCAAATGTTAACGCAGTCGAGAAGTATTGCCAGAATAAAAGTCCTGTCATTAAAAAAATAGGATACGGCAGCCCATAACTGCTTTGGATGCCTGCCATACGATTAAATACCAACGTAAATACAACAAGATTCACAATAGGCTGTAAAACAACCCATGCCACGCCAATGACCGTTTGACGGTATCGAATGGAAATATTGCGCCAGATCAAAAGAAGCAGGAAATCTTTATACCAGAAAAATTCTTGCCAGTTAATCGAAGACCACCATCGAATCGGCCGATAATGCAATTCACAAGAAAATGTTGTTGGCTGTGTCATAAATTCCAATCCCTAAGACCCTAACCCTTTACGTACTAATAATTTATTGCTTAAAACTCATCAATTCCATTAAAAAAATTATTTCATATAAAATTAACTATAATAATAAATAAATTTCTTAAAAATTATAACAGAATTATGCTTATTAGCAAACGGGAAGGAATTATCCCTGTTTTCTGGTATTATCAAAAGAAACGCACTCAATCCCCAACACATATATTTCTTCTTTCTGATGATGTAAGCGATCACTGAAAAGGGCCCGAATCGAAACAAGCTGGGCCAGTGACGAGGAAAGTATCACCAGACGGGGCCCAGTCCCTGGAAGCTCTCCCGCCGTTCGCATCAGCTAGTTAATTCCTTCCATAAATGGCACTCTTGTCTTGAGGTGTTTATGAGCCAAGACAAGAAGCCGTCACGATCCAGACAAAAACGTTGTGTGTGCTGCAAGACTCTTTTTGATCCAAATCCACGGACCAAAGGAAAGCAGCGTTATTGCTCTGCGCCCGTTTGCCAAGAAAAACGACAGCGCATAAATGAAAAGGATTGACGTGAGCGACACCCCGATTGCCTGGAGTATCAACGACAAAAGTCGAAGGCGTGGCATCGTGAGCATCCGCAATACAACCGGGAACGACGATCAAAGGATCCGGACCTGGCCCGGCGGAACTGTGAATTCACGGGTGAGCGTATGCGACGGCATCGTGAAAACAATCAGTTTGAAAAAAGCAAGGTCATTGTTTAAGGATGGATTCCTAGGGCATAATCGCGGTCAGTTGAAACGTATGGAGAATCACCAAGCGCGCTTGCCGACAGGTCAACTGTATGACCTGTCGGGCGCACTTAAATAAACGGACCGGAGAAAGCCATATGGATGATGACGCATTAGTTCAAAGAGTCCTGCATTTACAGCAGGTTGAGCATTTATCTCACCGGCAAAGATCGTGACAAGAGATACATGTAGCTGGGATGCCGTTCTCGATCGCACGCATGCAGAGGCTATCCGCCAGATGAGTCTTGCCGATCCCGCTGGCGCCGATGAATACGGCGTTCCTGACTTCCTTGTCCCAGGCTGTCCGTGCTAATTCCATGATCTCGGTTCTGGGAACCTTGAGGTTGAACTTCCAGTCAAAGTCTTCTAGGCGCTTGATCCTCCTGATCCCGGAACGATGCAGAAGATGCTTAATGCGTTTTACTTCACGGGCCGCGAGCATGTTTTTTGCTATTCTCAGAAATACCTTTACCATGAATGAACACTATCAAAAACCATCTTACATCCCGCAATAAG
>JBAXBM010000305.1:0-2338 GCA_037141995.1 Candidatus Omnitrophota bacterium | reverse complement strand
GTGATAAAAAAAATAAATCCGCTACATATTAAGGCTGTAAAAAGATATTTATTACAAAAAGGACCTAATTTAATAATGAATGCAATTGCCGATAAATAAAGACCGGCAGATGCAAAATAAAACCAATAGGGTTGAATGACCAATCCCATTTCCGGGCGGCATATTGATCCCGGCAGGATAAACAACAATCCACCCATAAAAAATATAAAACCTAGACGTTCAAGGGCGCAATTAAAACGACGGGATAAAATCCAGTAGAAAACCGTTATAACAGTAAGAAATAATAGATTCCAAAACCATATAAAGTCTCTGGCTGGCGCTGTGTTGTAGACAAAAACAATCCCGTAAGGGATAATAAGATTATAGAAATACCATATCAATAAAAGAAAAAGATTAGCGATTAATTCAAAGGGATTAAGATTAAATCCCGCCATTCGTTCCCATATGTGCGTCCGTGATCCCGCCAACAAAAGCCAAGTAGCAACACATATTCCTGTCAGAACAAAAAAAGGCAGGCAAAGAAAGAATGTTTTTTTAATGTCATTAGTTTTATAAAAAAGCAATGCCGCCGCATAAAGAGGGAAAAACCATGCAATCTCCTGGAATAGTAATGCTGCACAGACACACGTCAAACTTAAGAAGTAAAAATAATAATGCTTTTTTTGTTTCACGTGTTTGAACAGCGCAATTAAACCAAGTTCCATAAAAACAACGCTGAAAAGTATATTATTGAGTGTGATATGCAGCACGATTTCTGCGCTCATGGGATGGATGCAAAAAAGGATGCTCGTTAAAAAAGCTACGGTATAATTCCTGCTAATAATAAAAATGAGGAGAAAAAGAAGATAACAATTAATAAAAAAAAGAATGATATTAACGAAATAAAGTAATGCGGGCTGTTTAAGTAAAGGGAAAAGAATGCCATTTGTTATATTAAATAAGGGTTCAAAATGATGATTTCTGGCAAAAATAAGTTGAGGATTTTTGAATATCTGAAAGACATCATGAAATCGTAGAAAATAAAAATCATCAAGAAGAAATTGATGATTAAGGATGGGGCTATAAAGAAAAAAGCATAGACCTAATAAAAGCAATCCAGGTAGGGCTATTTTTAATTTTTTATTTATTAACATGCCGGTCAGTATATAAAGTTTGCCGCGCCTTGTCCAATAAAAAGCATGATCTTCAAACGGATTGATAAAACTCGCCTTATGCCTTGCAGGACTGATTAAAAACCGATAAAGTAATGCCTATGAAAAAACAAAATTTAAGAAAAATTATCCCCTGGTTTATTTGCGCATTCATTACCCTGATCATTGGCCTTCATTTTCGACTTTATCCTTTATGGCATAATGTCGCGGCAGATGGCTACGAATCGGGTACTATGCTTGTATTAGCCAAAATGCGTGCCGATCTTACCGATCAAATTACCCGGCGTTTCCCAGAAATGCCGCCTGCGCGGCAGCAACAGCTCATTCAGGAACAATTTAATCAGATACTTCGAACGCAGAAAACAAAACTCCGCGATACTTTTGATAAAGTCGGCCTTGAGATAATTAAAAAAACAGGTGAAAAACGGCATTATCTTCAAGAGTCTGATTCATATTATTTTCTTGATCTCACACAAAATATTTTAGAAAAAGGTGATGTGAGTACCCAGGTCAATGGCAGTCTGTATTTCAACAACCGTATGCTGGCACCGTTAGGATATTGGGAACCGCAAACCTGGCATCCTTATATCGGCGCCTGGATTTATAAAATTGCCAAAGCAATCGATCCTGACATTGATGTGATGCGCGGGGTTGCCTATACGCCCCTAATCCTTTTCCCATTTGTTTTGGGAGCTTTTTTTATGGCTTGCCGTGCCTTTGGCTGTCAATGGCCAGCTACATTTATAGCATCGATCTTTTTTGTTCTTGCCCCTATTTATCTCCAGCGGAGTACATATGCCTGGTATGATAATGATTCGTACAGTGTTTTATTCCCGCTGCTCAACCTTGGATTTACCGCTTTAGCCATCAAATCTCTCGATAATCCGCGTAAGACAATCTTATGGAGCATATTGGCAGGCCTTTCTTTTGCATTCTTTGCACGATTCTGGACTGGATGGAGTTTTTCCTGGGGAATCATCATGGTGGCGCTCACACTTATCGCCATCAGGGCATATATTTACAAAGAACATTGTCGTTGTAATCTGGCGTTGACAGTATTGATGACAGGAATTGCCACCTTAATATGTCTCATCATAATGATCGGATTAACACAATTTCTCGCACTTTTTCCTTTAGCCACAACAGAGCTTGTTAAATTCATAACACCTGGATTAAAGGGCTGGCCT
>JBAXBM010000304.1:0-2362 GCA_037141995.1 Candidatus Omnitrophota bacterium | reverse complement strand
GGATGCATACGCCGCCCTGAACACCTGATGATCGTCAAAAGCGGCATTGAACGCAAGTACAGCTTCAACATAACGCTCAAAACCAGCCAGGATCGGCGCGCTTAATTCCAGTTTGCGGCTGATAATCCTGCGCTGTTCCATGACATGGACGCGCTCCAGGTTACACGTCATTTCCTTGCAAAAAACATCTTCCCTGGACAAATACTCCCGCGGGCGTAATCCCACCCGAAACCGCCACCCTGTCATGCCTCATCCGTCTTTAATATAATCCCTACAGGGCAATGATCCGAGCCATGCACTTCTTTTAAAATAAATGCCCCCGCCAGCGCAGGTAAAAAAGCCTGATCAATAAAACAGTAATCAATGCGCCATCCGACATTCCGGGCCCGGGCACCGGTTTTGTAATCCCACCACGAGTAGTGCCCGCCGTCGGCATTAAAATGACGGAAGGTATCCACATACCCCTCCTTCAAAAAGCGCGTAACCCAAGCTCTCTCTTCGGGCAAAAAACCCGTGTTTTTCTCATTTTCTTTCGGCCGCGACAAATCCACCGGCTGATGCGCCGTATTAACATCACCCACAACAACCACATGACGCCCCTGACGGCAGAAAGATGCTACTTTTTTCATGAAGAGATCATAAAATGCAAGCTTAAAAGGCACCCGCTTATTCCCGGCCCCGCCGTTAGGATAATAAATATTAAACAAAACAAAATCTCCCATATCCAGGATAAGAGTGCGGCCTTCACTGTCAAAAGACGGATCACCCAAACCATATGCAACAGCCAGCGGCGCCCGCCGTGTATAAACCGCGACACCGCTGTAACCTTTTTTCAATGCCGCGCACCAGTAAGACTTATAACACGGCACACTCAAGAGCGTATCGTCAAGCTGCTGCGGTGCAGCTTTTGTTTCCTGCAGACAAAGGATATCCGGGTTTTCCCGCCGGAACCATTCAAGAAACCCCTTTTTCTGAACAGCCCTGATCCCGTTAACATTCCAGCTGATAATCCGCATAAAAAATCCCTTTAGGAACTCATGGCGACTTCCTGTTGATCCTGGCAAAAGTTCCAAGAACCTTCTCCAAAAGCTCACTCCAAATAACATTATATGTTTTATCAAAATAAATCGTTTTAGCCACTTCCACACCATTGACCCTCAAAATCTCGACACCGGCCTGAAACCGGCATTTATCCTCAGGGAAAAGCCCTGACGGGCGGCACCAGCACACCTCCCCATGCATAGAAAAAACTTCCTGGCTGTTGGGTAAATGGAGATCTATCCAGAGTATATCCCCCGGCTCAAGGGCCTTGGCCGTTTCAAACGACAAACCTTGAACAGAAATATCCCTGGAATAACCGGAATAACGCTGTTCGCGTCCATCCAGGATCTCCTCATCGATTTTAAAACTGACTTCAGCCCTAAAATCATACTCAATGCGGAATTCAACCTTGGCATTGGTCACGTAACGGGAATTCCGGCGTTTATTCACAACATTGTTTTGTCCCATGATGTTTCTCCCCCGTTTTACACTTTCATCAAAAACGAAGAAAAACCCTTGATCATCCCCGACGTCAACGGATCAAGGGCTTCCGCATACTTACCCTGCGAATAATGAATAATCCCCAGGGCATTGGTATGCTCCGGCACAACCGTAACGGGCATGGGAACAGAAAGCATCCCCATATATTGGGCATATGTATGCAATGCCTGGAGGCAAAGATCTCCGCCGCCCTCGGTATTCCCAGCTGAAGTAAAAGCAGCAAACTTTTTGCCCGACAACCCTCCTTCAACCCATATCTTCCCAGTCGAATCCATAAATGCCTTCATGGAAGCAGAAACATTCCCGAAATAAGTCGGCGATCCCATGATCACGCGATCAGCCTTGAGCATGGCATCTCCGGTGGCAATGGGGACAGCCCGCATCGCACGTAAATTTGCCTGCACATCCGGTGCAAGCCCTGATTTCTCGGTCCACCCCTGGTCCGGTGTACGCAAAAGGACCACACTGGCCCCCAGCCCTTTTAACTCTTCTTCAAATTTCCTGGCAACAAGATAATTATTCCCGCAGACACTGTGAAAAATAATGGCGATATTCATAAAAGCACCTTCCCCCTCAACATGACCTTATCAAGAAATACGTCAGACTGATTAAAACTACAGCATACGGCAATGACATCATGAACATCCGGCCATACGACAAACCGGTATTCCTGGCAATAGCGCTCGTCAGTAAAAAAAGAAAGGCGGCCTGTCCGTTGGGTGTCAGGATTGAAAAAATATTAGTCCCGGCATTAATCATAAGAGCTATTTTATCAAACTGTATCCGGTCAATGACCCCTTGTGTTAACGCATTATACGCC
>JBAXBM010000303.1:0-2411 GCA_037141995.1 Candidatus Omnitrophota bacterium | reverse complement strand
GTATGGCGGCCCGTCATGAAGGATAAAGGGCGGACGCCCGGCAGAGCGCGCACGAAGGCGGGTATAAAGCCCGTCTTTTTCCCATTGCGCCAGCATCACAGGTTCTTTTTGGGCCAAACCTGCTTTCATGGAAAAGTCAGTTTTGGGAAGATTTAAAGTTTTTTGATAGTCCATAGGGGCATTACTTTAGCTAAAATAGATGTTTTGTCAAGACCTGTACCGGCGGAAATTCATTTGATATATTTACCAATAACAGGTTCAAGATCTTTTTTCTTCTGCTCCGGGATCATGGCAGGATCCGTCATAATGGCATGCTGGAGCGCATCCGCCGCAGAGAATTCAGTGAGAGCCGCCGCATTCCGGATTGCCGTTTTAAGAATCCGGCGGGCATTGCCAATATTTTTATTGAGGAATTCAATGATCATGTCAACGGTCACCGCATCATGCGAGTGGTGCCAGCAATCATAATCCGTAACAGCGGCCAGTGTGGCGTAAGAAATCTCGGCTTCGCGCGCCAGTTTGGCTTCAGGCAAATTGGTCATACCTATAATATCACAGCCCCAGCTGCGATAAAGCGTTGACTCTGCCTTGGTCGAAAATTGAGGGCCTTCCATATTCAAATAAGTACCGTTTTTGTGCACCGTAACGCCGGCCTCCTCACTGGCATCATAGAGGATATCCGCAATCTCTTTCGACACAGGATTGGCCAGCGGCACATGCGCCACAATACCGCCTTCAAAGAAAGTGGTATGCCGCCGCTGCGCCGTACGGTCAATGAACTGATCCGGGATAACGAAATCCATGGGCTTAATATGCAGCTGAAGGCTGCCGACGGCTGAAACTGAAATAATAGCATTAACCCCAAGCTTTTTCATGGCCCAAATATTCGCGCGATTATTTATTTCCGTTGGCGATATCCGGTGCCCCCGCCCGTGGCGCGGCAAAAATACAACCGGAACTCCCTCTAATTTGCCCGTCATAAACGCATCGGACGGATCACCGTAAGGTGTTTTAACGGCCACTTCCTTAACATCCTCTATCCCGTCAATCTGATACAGCCCGCTCCCGCCGATAACCCCGATCTTCACGACCATAATTATTCTCCTTATTATTCCCCGTAATGCGTCCTGGCGCGTTCAATGAAAATAATCCGCTCCTTGTCATCAATTTGATAAACAATCCTGTCTTTAAAAGTTAACCGATAAGAATAACTTCCGGTGAGATCACCCAGGAGCTTCTTCCCTATCTAGAGATTTTTGGCAAAGACTTAAACCAGGATATCTTTTCCCATGGGATAGGTCTTACCGGTCTTAATCTCCTGGCGCGTCTTGATCATTATATGTACATATAATATTTCTATTGCAAAAATCAAATCAAAAATAAATTAACACCGGTTATTCTTAGCCCTGTCCCCAGGCTGGGGACTGTCCCCTTCTCCCGTTCTCCTTTCAATAACAACACCTGTAATTTAAACTCGCATCATTAGCTCCAATAATCGGACCATCATTATCGTTATCACAATAGTCCCTATTCCATATGGCATATGTATTATCCCCACCACCATGATCCCCATACCAACCTGCACCCGCTCCATACGGATTCGCAATGCCTGAACCACATGCCTGTTGCAAGTCAGTATGTGTGCACACCCTGCAACCCGGCGCAATTCCCTTACATACACCAATAGCATCCCATGCATTATTAGGACCTCGTAACGTTGAATCAACACAAATCCTTCCATCCGCCGCGGTCCAAAACCCGCCTCGGCAGCCTACTATAACGGGACCGTTAACATGCAACATTGCTTGCGGTGACACGGTCCCGATACCCACGTTACCATTAGAAGCAAGCAACGACATCACTCCTGTAGACGTGCCTGAAGAATTATATGTCTCTAGCTGCAATCTGTCAGGAAAATTACTTATTTGAAATCTACCTCCAGCAGCATTTCCATCTGGGGGCAATGATCCATCAAAGGGATTACGATTAAATCCAAGGGATCCCCAAGCAATATATTGATTACCATTAACAGCTAAAGCTACCGCCGGATTAAACGTCCCAATGCCCACATGACCCTCTCCGTTTATGACCATTCTCGGGCTCATTGTGCTGCTCCCACTAGGAGTTGTATAAAACGCAAGTGCTGCCGCCTGAGAGGGATCCGTCCAATTTTCCTGTGCTATCGCATATATCCCTGCCGCACCAGCAGCCGACCAGACAGAAGTACCATATCCTTTTGCAATAAAACCTCCGATGACATCTCCTATCTGAACAGCTGTTGGCGCCTCGATTGTCCCGCGAGATCCCATGAATGTCATCACCGTCCCAGGGTTTCCCCCGCGCGCTGTCTGAATTTCAAACACGCGCCCAAAATTGGAATCATCAACCACCAAATGCAACGGAGCATCCGG
>JBAXBM010000302.1:0-2429 GCA_037141995.1 Candidatus Omnitrophota bacterium | reverse complement strand
GGCTTTATTCGCGAAGTTGCGGCACAACGGTTATTTGTTGGCACAAAATTATAGCCTTGAAAAAAGCTGTATAGCATTCGAGCGGTTATTGGGATTATTTTCAGGGATGAAATTGTAATGATTGTGATGTCCGATGTGTCTTCTTGTTGAAAAGATACCGTAGTTGAGAGGCCGAAGGTCGCGCTAATCATTAACGAGGCGATTATGCGAAAATATTTCCCCCCATCCGCCCGTATTTCTGATACTCGCGGCATCCGTAAATGCCGCATCATATTTTTGATGAGCCTGGACGATCTGCAATGCACCAGGGGCAAATGCCTTCAATTTCTTTTATTGCGTAAATTGGCCCGTCGTATAAATATCCTGTGGCCCTGCCACAACACAAGCATTCCAATTTTGACGTGATAATACTTCCGGATTGTAGCGGCGCTGGATGGTATTTGAATGTTGGAAGGTCCATGTGTTTCATCCGTAGTTTGTAATGGATACTTTATTATGCTAGCATTTTGAAAAAGAACAGGCAAATGAATAATCCGGGTGACATCACGCCCTTTTCATGCCGCAGCGTTAACAATAGATTGTTTCTATCCATCCGGCAGTTACCATTTCATTGACAATTAGTATTTTGTTGTTATTATTGACATATGTCAATAATGGTCTTGGGTTTTCTAAGAAATTTAATCAACACATACATGAGGTTAGGAAATGAAGATTTGTATCCCCACGGAAACAAACCAGGGTAAAAAAGCAGTTGTTTTTGGGCATTTCGGCAGTGCGCCATTTTTTACGATTTATGATACGGACAACGGTGCGGTAGAGGTTATGGCCAATGCCAATCAGCATCATGCGCATGGGATGTGCCAACCGATGGCGGCGCTGGGTGAAAAAGGTGTTCATGCTGTTGTGACGGGGGGCGCGGGTTCAGGAGCTATTCAAAAATTGAACCAAGGCGGGATTAAGGTTTACCGGGCTGTTTCCGGGACAGTTGCAGATGTCGCGGCCCTGTTCGCTCATGGCAAGCTTGAAGAGATATCGGTTAGCAACGCATGCATGCACCATGATTGTCATTAAGGTGTTTTGCGGTTGTTGTTTGAAGATAAGGATTTAAAGGAGGGGTAATATTCTTTTTTATAACAGGCCGCAAGGCGCCCGGCGGCAAATAACGGAGGCGGTTGTGTCGGTAGAAAAAGCAAGAAATCATTTTTTAGGCAAGCCGGGATATCGAAAGCTTAACTGTGCCCAGACGATTGCGCAGGCATTCAAAGAGCGTTTTGATATCTCCGATGATGACATTGACCGATTGGGGGGCATTGGGGGTGGCCGTGCTCCCGAAGGGCAGTGCGGTTCCTTATACGCGGCCAGGGGCATCCTTGAGAAGGAGCATGCACGGGTAATACAAGATTGTGAAGATGCGCTTTTATCCAGCGCGGGTTCAATCAAATGCCGTGAGATCCGCGCATCCGGGAAATTGTCATGCGTGGGGTGTGTTGAGAAAGTTGCGGTGTGTATTGAAAAAATTTGAAAATGCTAATTTGGAAAAGTTATGATGGGATTATATATAATATTTGTGATCGGTTTGTTCTTTTGTTTAACGCCATTAGCGTCGCCGCCGGAGGCGTTGGCTTTGGGGTTGGTCATGGCGTTCACGGTGGGACATCCGTTTAAACAGCTTAATGGACAAGTTATTAAGTATCTTCTTCAGGTATCTGTCATTGGACTTGGGTTTGGGCTGAATTTTGGCGAGGTGGTTAATGCAGGGAAGACAGGCGTTCTTATTACGGTTGTTTCGATCTTGGGTACATTGATTGCCGGATATTGGATCGGGAAGAGTCTGTTGATAAATCAAAAGACGTCTTATTTAATATCGACCGGAACTGCTATTTGCGGAGGGAGCGCTATTGCTGCCCTGGCACCGATCATCGATGCCGATGAAAACGAGGTGGCGATCGCTCTTGGTACGGTGTTTATTCTTAATTCGGTTGCGCTTTTTTTGTTTCCGCCCTTGGGGCATTATTTAGGGCTGACGATGAAGCAGTTTGGGCTGTGGTCAGCGATTGCGATCCATGACACCAGTTCAGTCGTCGGTGCGGCGGCTCGATATGGGGATGAAGCCCTTAAGATTGCGACAACAATAAAATTGACTAGGGCTTTATGGATCATCCCGGTCGCTTTGGGAACGGCGATTGCATTAAAGAATAAGGCAGCAAAGGTACAATTTCCATATTTTATCCTGGGTTTCATTGCTGCATCTTTGGCTGTGACGTTCCTGCCGGACTTTAAGGCAGTATATGCAGGGATTGTGAATGTATCCAAGATCGGACTCACAGTTACTTTGTTTCTGATCGGAGCTGGTTTGTCGCGGGAAACCTTTAAAACTGTTGGAGCAAAGCCGGTGGTTCAGGGTGTTATCTTATGGGTACTGATTGCTG
>JBAXBM010000301.1:0-2447 GCA_037141995.1 Candidatus Omnitrophota bacterium | reverse complement strand
ATGCAAGAGAGGTATAAAAGATGGGGGGGATTCTTGAAGCTATGTTTCCCATTGAGTATTTTTTTAATTCTTGTTTTTTATTTTTATTCTATAAATAAACAGTATTTATTTATTTATCCACATGCGTTAGCTCCGCAAGTGATTTCCTATCTTAAGAAGAATCAGGATTATTCGATTAAAACATATCATGATCCTTCCAATCACTGGATTGCGTTGGGGATTAATTTATGTTCTGCTAGATCATTGTTTATATCAAAGAAATACTTTCAATTTACAGGTGCCTCCATGAAGAGGTCGTTGATAAATCAAGATGACTCTTTGATGGATTTTCTTACTTATCCAAATTTAGTGGATACATTGGGGTGTAAGTATGTTGTGGTTTCAAGAAAGTATAAGTTTGATGAAGCAGCGAAAGATATGACGATAAATCCCTATTTTAGAAAGGTTTATGTTGACAGTGATTTTGAAGTTTATTTGAATAGGAATGTTTTACAGAAAGCATGCTTATTCACTCGATGGAAGAACGTGAGTACTTCTGAAGATGCCTTGAGTTTATTGATGAGTCATGACTTTGATGCGCATCGAAGTGCTGTTATTGAAGATAGCTCTCTTCTTATGAAGGAGACACAGGATATTTCATCTTTGACAAAGGTGATCAAATACAGTGACAATGAAGTTATTATTTCAACGCAATCATCAAGTGACGGGTGGTTGGTTTTATTTGATATGAATTATCCTGGCTGGCAAGTTTATGTCGATGGTCAAAAAAAGAATATTGTTAATGCTGATTTCTTATTTCGAGGTGTTTTTTTAACATCTGGAGAGCATCATATAAAGTTTGTTTATTATCCACTTTCTGTCATAGCCGGTTTTTCTTTAACCGTTTTGACAATAGGCTTGGCGATCTTTCTTTTGATAAAGAATAAACCATAATACTTTCCTGAATTCAGGTAACTGATTTAGAATGTATCATCTGATTGAACTTATTTATTATGATAAATTCTTAGGGATAATACCAGGTAATTTATGAAAGACGACATAAAAGTTATCGAAAAACGTTCATGGATAAGGTATGCCGGTGCCGTGCTCAAGGCTAAGTTTTTGAGTATAAAGACGCCGTTGTTTATCAGTTGGATTTTAACTAATCGGTGTAACTTTTCATGTCAATATTGTCATAGTCATGGCAATAAAGCGGAGGAATTAACAACACAACAGGCTCTTGATTTTGTAGAAAAATTAGCACGTTGTGGGACGCAGGGAGTAACGCTTACAGGTGGGGAGCCGTTGATGCGCGAAGACCTGGGGAAGATTGTGGATTCTTGTGTTGCTCAGGATATTGCTGTTGTATTAAATTCGAATGGGTTTATGGTAGCTGAGAGAATCGCAGATATTCGTAAAGTGAAGATGGTCATGTTGAGTCTGGATGGTCCGGAAGAAATCCATGATTCTATTAGGGGGAAAGGCTCTTTCTCCATGGTTATGAGGGCTATTGATTGTGTCAGGGCAAGAGGGATCAAGGTTTGTATCGGGACAACATTGTCTTCCTTGAATCTGTCTTCTTTAGATTCGATTTTCAGAATCTCAAAGAAAAATAAGTTGCAGGTTTTTTTTCAACCCGCAGAGAAATATCAGTTGAGATATAATGAGCTAAATTCAATCGTGCCTTTAGCGGAAGCGTATAAGCGGGCGATAGCTGCTATTATGGTTGAAAAGAAGAATAATTGTTTTATCGGGAATTCTTTTTCAGGACTCAAATCTCTTTCTTGTTGGCCGGAGCCTCATTTGCCTCTAAAGTGTTACGGAGGGATTCTTTTTGTCCGTATTGATGCCAATGGTGACATTAAGGTTTGTGGTAGACGCCACGGAAGTCTTGTTTTAGGTAACATTCTGAAGAATGACTTTAGTAACATCTTTAAGGGCGCGGCACCTGCTGTTTGTTCGACTTGTTGGTGTGCATCTCGTGTTGAATTTAATAAGGCAATGGCTTTTGATCTTGAGGCACTGTTAGGTATTCTCAAGAAAGTTTGACAATCTTGATATATTGCCTTCATCTGATTAATCGGAGACGGTATTATCCTGGATATTCTGGTTGACTTACATAGAATTTGAAAAAGGCAAGATTAATATGTTAAGCAAGATTTTTTTAAGAAATATTTTTTTATTTCTTATTTTTGTGTTGACTCCTTTTTTGGCATTTTCATATTATATTTGTTTACCAGGATTCTGGGAATTTAAGATTCATGTGTTTACAAGGGATACCTTGACGTGTAAGTATGCATTTTTTCATTATTTCTATGGGGAATTATGTCATGGCAGGGTTCCATTCTGGTGTCATTCTGTGGCTGCTGGGGTACCTATTTTTGCACAAGTAAAGTTTGGCTTACTATATCCCTTGAATTTAATCAATCTATTCCTTAGTCCATCGACAGCGATACTGCCGTTGGTAT
>JBAXBM010000300.1:0-2455 GCA_037141995.1 Candidatus Omnitrophota bacterium | reverse complement strand
ATCGATAGAGAAGTCGAAAGGCACGGAACTATTCATACCGGTTTGTGTAACGTTAAGGTGACCTTCATGAGATTTAAACATTATACCGGTATTAGAGAATTGAGTGATAACACCGATTCTTTCACCATTGGAATAGTTTTCAGAGCAAGAGGTTAAACAGATTGTGAATAAGGCGATAAGGCCGATAAGTAATTTTCTCATATTATTTGTTTTTAGTTTTTAGTAGTCAGGACAGGATTCGAACCTGTATATCTAATCACTCGTAAGTTTTCAACACAACGCCAATGGACTTATATGCTGTGGTTACCAATTTCACCACCTGACTTTCTTATTATCCAATCATAGTAGGATGAAATTGAAATGGATCTTCTAAATAAGTCATATAATATGATTTAATTTCTACATCAGAAAAACCTTCAAGTTCTTTTTCATACCTTTTTTTGAATTCTTCAATTTTCAACATAATTTTGTTTTTTAAGATTATAATACAAAGATAGTTTTTATATTTCATATAAAAAAACTTCCATTTGAATTTTATTTTATAATATATACATTATATGAAACATTTAAAAAGATTCAATGAGAGTTTAGAAACAGTTGAGGTTGATGAGTTAAAAGACTTCTGTGAGACTTATCTAGCTTATTTGTTAGATGAAGGATTTGTAGTTGATATAAAATCAGCATATAGAGATCTATATGGAAATGTAATAACTACATCCTCGCTTCCTGCTGGTGCAAAGTTAAATATGTCAGTTGATTCAACTTATATAGGAATGGCATATACCATATGTTTATCTATTCCTAAGGATTCTTATAGTAACGAAAGATTTAATTGGTCGGATATAAAGGATTCGTTTATACCGTTTCTTCAATTATTATCGAGAAGTTATAAGTTGGTAGGACGTGTAAATCAAGTTTTAGTAAGCTCAACTGATGGTGAAAATTATTATTCTTATGATTATCTAACAAAAGATGGTTATAAAGGATTTAGACATGTTATAGAAGATTATGAGATAAATAGTATTAAAATACAAACTGTTGTGCGTTTTTAGAGCATTTTGTATCACATATTCTGTAGATTTTGTGTTGACGACTACGCGAAACTGTGCGAAACTACCCGCATGAAAACAAAAGCATTCAGTTACGCTACTTTCAAAACATCTCATATAGTTATCGGACAATCTATAGAAAGTCCGGGTAAAGGGAATCTTAATTTCAATATCTCACATCATTTTGGTGCTTTAAATAGTGGCTTATATGATTTCTATGGTTTAGATCTATCAGCTTTTATTCGTTTTGGATTAGAATATAGTTTTACCGATAAACTTTGCATAGGAGTAGGTAGAAGTAATCAAGGAAAGACAATTGATGGTTCGATAAAATACAAAATACTTCGTCAAACAACTGATTTCAGTATGCCTGTATCAGTATCTTATTTCTGCGATATGGCTAGCATTGGAACACATTGGTCACATCCTGAATGGGACAATCATTTCTCTTCAAGATTATCATTTGTACACCAGATATTGATTGCAAGTAAAATTACTAATTCATTATCTTTACAACTTACACCATCACTTGTTCACAAAAACATTGTTGCTTTAAACGCCGATCCTAATGATATATTTACTCTTGGTGGAGGCGGTAGAATGAAGGTAACAAAACGTATGTCGGTTAATGCCGAATATCATTATATAATGAATAGTACAACCAGACAGAATTATGACAATTCATTATCTTTAGGAATTGATATGGAAACAGGAGGACACGTATTCCAGTTCTTTGTTACTAACTCTCAGCCGTTATTCGAACGTGGTTTCTTAACCGAAACAAAAGGCACATGGGGCAAAGGATTTGTTTATTTCGGATTTAATATTGTAAGAACATTTACCATAGTAAAACCAAAAGGTATTAAAGAATAATTTTCCTCAAAACTAAATTAAATAAAAAACCTCCATCATTAGTTTGATGGAGGTTTTTTATTTATGGAAGTTTCTTAAAGTTTAAAACTCTATTTAAAAGTTTTAATAAACTATAAGTTTCTTAGATATAGTTGTATTGTTTGATTTCAATGTAATGAAATAGATTCCTTTTCCAAAAGTACTTACATCTACCTTATGATTATATTCTGATGTATTAATAATAATATTTTCATTATAAATAGCATTACCTAACAAATCATATATAAGTATACTGGCATTAGTCGATGTTGCAGAAGTTAATGTAATATTAACTGAATGATTAGTTGGGTTAGGATAGATATTAAAGTTCTTTAAGAAAGAGCTTTCATTTATCGAAGCATTTGTTACAACAACAGTTTGAGTAGAGGAATCAGTACCACAAAAGTTTGTAGTTACTAATTTAGCATAATAAGTACCGTTTGTAGCATAAAAATGAACTGGATTAGCAATAGTAGAAGTGCCACCATCACCGAAACTCCAGTTGTAAGTATTAC
>JBAXBM010000299.1:0-2455 GCA_037141995.1 Candidatus Omnitrophota bacterium | reverse complement strand
GGTTTTTGGGGCGGTCTTTCATGGGCTATGCTGAATGGTGTCGGGCTTGATCCTTACAATGATTATTCCGCAACAATCCCGCATCAGGCGTTCATGATCTTCCAGGCGATGTTTGCGGTTATCACCCCGGCGCTTATCATCGGGGCGTTTGCTGAGAGGATGAAATTTTCTTCGTTTGTGGTATTTATTGTTCTGTGGCTTACACTGGTATATGCGCCGATTTGCCATTGGGTATGGGGTATGGGCGGGTTCCTGCGTAATATGGGGGCTCTTGATTTCGCCGGCGGAACGGTGGTCCATATCAATGCCGGTATCGCGGCTTTGGTGACGGCGTTGATGATCGGTCCGCGCAAAAATGCGGAAAAGCACATTCCTTCACCGCATAATCTTCCTTTTGTCGCGCTGGGGACAGCATTGTTATGGTTCGGCTGGTTTGGATTTAACGCCGGGTCAGCCCTGGCTGCTAACGGTTTGGCGGCCAACGCGTTTGTTGTGACCAATGTTGCGGCGGCGGCGGCGGGATTGAGCTGGGCGATGATCGAATGGTTCCGTAACGGCAAGCCGACGCTTTTCGGTGTGGCTTCCGGTGCGGTGGCGGGCCTTGTGGCGATAACTCCGGCGGCTGGTTTTGTTAATGTGTCAGGTGCCCTTGTTATTGGTCTGTTGGTCAGTGTGTTCTGTTATATCGCGGCGGCTGTGATCAAGCCGAAACTGGGCTATGATGACGCGCTCGATGCTTTTGGTGTTCACTGTGTCGGCGGTATCTGGGGTGCTTTGGCCACAGGCCTTTTTGCCTCGAAGCTTGTCAATCCGGCTGGTAACGACGGTGTTTTCTATGGTAATCCCGCGTTGTTCATGGTTCAGGTGAAAGCCGTTGCGGTCACGCTGATCTATTCAACCATTGTCACTGTTATTCTCTTTAAAGTGATTGATATGGTCATGGGGATGAGGGTTACAACCAAGGAAGAGGATGTCGGTCTTGACTTAACCCAGCATCATGAGAGAGCTTATACGGTTTTGGAATAATTTATTAAAATAATGGAGGATAATACAATGAAGATGATCATTGCGATCATTCAACCGGGTAAACTGGATGATGTCCGTGACGAGCTATACAAAGCGGATATCAACCTCATGACCGTCAGCGAAGTGCTGGGGCATGGGCGGCAGAAAGGTGTCACCGAAATTTATCGCGGTGCCAAGGAAATGGGGAATTTCCTGCGCAAGATGCGCTTGGAGATTGCGGTTAATGATAACTTTGTTGAAGTGGCGGTCAAGGCGATCGTTAAAGGTGCCAAGACCGGAGAAACAGGGGACGGCAAGATATTTATCCTTCCTCTGGAGCAGTCTATCCGTATCCGTACCGAAGAGCGCGGCAGTATTTCGATCGGATAATCGTATCATACCGGGGAAGGGGCGGGCTCCTTCCCCGGTATATTTTTCTGCAGAAAAGTATGCCGTAATTTTTTCCATAGCAGACTGGTCGCTATCTTTAGTCTTCCCTGTTTTAGATTCCAATCCGTAATACTTCTTTTATTGAAAAATACAGATTGAAGGCGTAGAATTTAAATAAATAATCTTTTATCCAGAATTAATAAATTAAAAGGAGCGTTATGAAAAAAACATTAACTATGTTTATGGCAGGATTATTTCTGGTGGCAGGGGCGGGTTTCGCTCAGGCTGATTTTGTGGGTAATAAATTATCTAAAACATTTCATACTGAATCATGTCCTATTGTTAAGCAGATGAAAAGTGATAATAAGGTGGTATTCAAGATGGCCGCGGAAGCTGTTACAGCGGGATACACGGCGTGTCAAAAGTGTGCTCCGGCGGATCTTGTTTTTGCGGGGAATAAAAGTTCCATGACGTATCATAAGGCTGATTGCCGGTTGGTGGCCAGCATTAAAACAGAGAATAAGGTTGATTTAAAGAGTGCGGATGCAGCTGTTAAAGCCGGGTATAAACCTTGTTCAATCTGTTTAGGTGAGAAAAAAGATAAGAAATAAATCGTGACGCGTCATTTTCTTATTTAAGAATGCCGTTAATTACAGGAGAAGAAAATGAAAGAAATCATTAAGATTAGATTTCTGCTTCTTTTTGTCTTGTTGCCTCGCCTGGGCTTAGCGGCATCGGATATTCAAAACGGCTTGATCCTGCATTATACATTTGATTCTGACGGCGGCAGTTCAGTCGCTGATTCCAGCACTCAGGGGCACAAGGGCGTTATTCATGGCGCCTCGTTTTCATCCGGTGGACGCTGGGGTGGTGCTTATTATTTTAACGGCAGAGACAATTACATCCTGGCAGGTAATCTGGGTTATCATCCTGCCGGGACGATTTCTTTTTGGATGAAGGCGGAGTCGCTGGAAAATTGGCGGAATCCATTGACAACGGCTTTTGCTGATTGGGATGCGTGCATACGCTTTGAGGAAAGCAGCGATGGTCATTTTACGGG
>JBAXBM010000298.1:0-2462 GCA_037141995.1 Candidatus Omnitrophota bacterium | reverse complement strand
TACGCTGGCCATCATCCAGGCGCTTCTGGTTGTTGTCGGCGGTGAAGTGTATGCTTTTCCGCTGGACGCGGTGACCGAGATCATCAAGGTTTCGCCCAAGGATATTTATTTTATTGATGGGAATGCGACGGTGAAATTACGGGATCATGCCCTGAGCCTGATTGAACTGGAGAAGGTCATCAAGGCCAAGGCCAACAAGCTGTCCGATGAGGGGTATAAACGGGTCGTTATTATTACTGACGGGGAGTGCCGGCTGGGCGTGCAGGTTGACGCGCTGCTAGGGAAGGATGAAATTGTTATTAAATCGTTTACCAAGCATTTTGCCAGGGTGCAGGGTGTTATCGGGGCGTCAATCCTGGCGGATGGCAATGTGGCGCTTATTTTGGATCCGGCAACGATTATAAAGGAATCGAGGTAAGGCGTATGGATGCGGTCAATGAAATCACCATCGGTATGGCTGACCTCAAGGTTGGCAAAGCGCCGCAGGTCCTTTCGACCATCCTGGGTTCCTGCATAGGGCTTTGCCTTTATTCCCCGCGGCATCAGACTGGCGGCCTGCTGCACCTGATGATGCCGTTCGCTGGGGAGTCGGTGCATCAGCTGAATTATAAGAAGGCCAAATATGCTGACACAGGCGTAGCGGAGCTTATTCATGTGCTGAAGAAGACTTGCGGTGTTGCGACGCCGGAAATTGTGGCGAAGATGTTTGGCGGAGCCAAGGTCCTTAAAAATGTTGAGCGGAATATCGGCGGAGAGAATGCCGAGGTGGTGCGGTCGTTATTGAAAGAGCATGGTATTGTGCTGAAAGCGGTCAAGGTTGGCGGGGAAAATGGATATCGGATCAAGTTTCATCTTGATACCGGCAAAGTGACGTGTCAAATTTTCGGCGGTCAGCCGGAGGAGTTTTAGCCATGGAAGCTAAGAAAGTTCATCGTGCGTTGCAGCTGGTGGCGAGTTTGAGCATTGATAAAGCGTCGCAGGTTTTTTCCAAGATGATCAAGGTTGGCGCCAAGATTGAACTTGAGAAAGTTTATGTTGCCGATATTTCAAGGGCGACCGAAGAACTCATGGTGACAGATGATTTTGATGTTATCGGCGCGTTTGTTGATCTTGTCGGGGACATGCCGTTCAAGTTTCTTTTTTATGTGGCGGCCGATGATAGCCTGGCGTTGACGGATCTTATCCTGCACCGCGAGCCCGGCGTGACGAAGAAATTTGATCTGTACGTGAGCAGTACGGTCCAGGAGCTTGGCAATGTCCTGGCCAGTGCGGTGACCAATGTTTTTGCTTCGGACTTTCAGATTCAGATGAAACCGACGCCGCCCCAGGTGGTGCATGATTTTGCCAGCACGGTATTCGGGGAGTACATCATGGAAGCAGCCGCGGACCAGAACGAGATCCTTATGATAGAAAGTATGTTCAAGGTCGTGCGTATGGACATCAAGTGCCGTATGTTTTTGCTTCCGAAAGGTGATACGCAAAAGACGCTTTCCGGTATTATCGGCGCCGCATAAAAAGGAGTGTGATATGGCTAAAAGGATCATGACTGTTGACGATGCGTCCATTATCCGTTTGATGATCAAGGATATCCTGGTCGAGTGCGGCGGGTATGACGTGATTGCGGAATGCTCCAGCGGGCGTGAAGCCGTTGATAAATATAAGGAGTTGAGGCCTGATCTGGTAACCATGGATATCGTGATGCCAGAAATGGATGGCATCCAGGCCCTGGAGGAAATCCTCAAATTCGATCCTGACGCCAAAGTGGTAATGGTGACGGCGATTGACCAGAGGGAATCCCTGATGAAGGCCATCCGGCTCGGGGCGACCGATTATATCGTCAAGCCTTTTGAAGCGGATCGGGTTATGGCGGCCGTACAGAAGGCCTTTGGTGTTGCTTGATACTTGACAGGGGAAGGCCTTTGAGGAGGAGATTATGCCGGAGTTGAGATGGGAGCTTGTCCGTGTGCTGGTTGTTGATGATGATCCTGTGGCCAATCGTCTTGCCGCGGCGTGCCTGAAGAAGCTTGGCTGTCAGGTAATGCTATGCACAAACGGGCGAGATGCGGTTGACGCGCTCCGGATCTATAATTTTGATATTTGCTTTATGGATATTATGATGCCGATCATGAACGGCATTGAAGCGGCGCAGATTATTCGTGATGATATCACACGCGTCCTTCCGATTATCGCTGTCACTTCATCCAATATGAAGGCGACCAAAGAAAAATGTGTCGATGTTGGCATGAACGACTTCATCACAAAACCTCTGACAGTCGAAATCCTTAATGACGTTGTTGCCCGTTACGCCCTCAGGCATCCGTAAGGTTTTTCAAAAATATTAGCAGGTGTTCATCATGAAGATGTTATCCGATGGCTGTGGCAGGCATGTTGCGCATGCGCAAAGACAGGTCTTCCGGCGCGGCAGATGTCGGGCGTAACCGGGGTTTGTTGAGAGGGCTGCC